>JAYUBA010000182.1:0-2474 GCA_043741075.1 Frigoriglobus sp. | reverse complement strand
TCGGCGAAGTTGACGTGGACCACCGCCTTGAGCATCTTGGGGGCCTCCTTCGAGACCGGCTTGTCGTCGGCCCGGAGCCAGACGGCCGAGGCCGCCAGCGCCAGTCCCAGGCCGATCACAAGTCCGAACGCGGTCCGTCTCATGGGTCTCTCCTGCGGGTGGGGTTAGCGTTCCAGAACGGCGGTCACGACGTGGTTGTCCTCGCCCTCGTCCTTCGGCTCCAGGCCCTTCGAGAAGTGGACGAGGCGGACCTCGACCTTTCGGATCGTCGGGTACTTGTCCAGCACCGCGCGGGCGATCCCGTGGGCCAGCACCGACAACGTGGTCGGTTCGCTCGCCGGCAGGCTCTTGCCGCCGACCTTGCGAACGAGGTCCACCAGTTCGGGGTTGCCGATGCCGAGGTCCCCCGTCTCGTAGGTCCGGGCGTCCACGAGCCAGTACGTCACGTCCGCCCGGAACCGGCGCTTGACCGGGTTGGGTTCGGGCGACCCCTTGTGGGCCGCCACGTTGGTGAAGTGGACCTTCGTGACCGCGTTCCGCGTCTCGGCCAGGACGACGCGCGGGCCGCCCGCCTTCGCCCCCGGCTTGGGGTCGTCCGCCCGCGAGGCCGGCGCGCCCGACCAGAGGTACGCCAGCGGCACGGCGAGGGCCGCCGCCAGGACCGAGAGGACGAACAGTTCCCGCGCTCGCATGTCGATCACTCCTTTACGAACCTCGGCCCGGCGGCCGTCGTGGTCGGTCACCGCTTCGGGGCCTTCTCTTCGGCGATCCGCCCCGGCTCCGGCGTGGACACGGGGGAGTTCTTCACGAACCACGCCCGGATCATGTCGTACTGCGACCCGTGTTCGGTCCGCTTCTCGCCCTCGGTGAGCGTCTTGTAGTTGTGGCCGCCGGCCCCGAGCATCGCGTTCGTGGCGACGGCGTACTCGGCCGCGTCGTCCCACGTCCCGCCGGTCAACTCCACGGACCACACCCGCTTGCCCTTCGTCGCCGCCTGGTCGTACCGGAAGCGGAGGCCCGACACCTGGACCATGCCGCCGACCTTCACCGCCGGGTCGTCGGTGAAGGCGTTCTCTACCGCCTGCTCCAGCACCTCTCGCACCTGTGCCCCCGACAGCCTCATCGTGACGACCTGCCCCTCGTGGGGAGCCAACTGCCGCAACTGGGCCGCCGTGACCGGGCCGGGCGGAATCGCGACCCCGTACCCGACGCCGGGCAAGAGCGCAACATCGGCCTTCGTCCCGGCGCGGAGGATGTCGGCGAAGAGGGAATCGACCGGCGACTCCGCACTCCGCTTGCGGGCCTCCTGACCGGCGAGCGTCTGCGCCCGCACGAGCCACCCGGCTGCCGTCCCGACCTCCGCGTCGAGCGCCTTGCGGTGCGGTTCGAGCCACCCCGCCACGAACTTCTCGGCGGCCGGGTCGCCGGGCACCGTGTCGTGCGTGAGCGGCACGAGTGTGCGCGTGTGGGTGGTGACTTTGCCCTTCTCCACGGTCAGGGTCAGGACGCCCAGGTCCGAGCCGTGCGCCCCGGCCTGGACGATCAGCGCCCCGCCGACCTTCGTAGCGTCGGCCATCCGGTTGTGGCTGTGGCCGCCGACGATCACGTCGATCCCCGCGACCGCCTTCGCCAGTTGCTGGTCGGCTCCCAGGCCCAGGTGGGAGAGGACGACCGCGACCTCGGCCCCGTCCGCCCGCATCTTGGGGAGGTACTGCTTGACCGCCGCGACCGGCTCCAGGAACTCCACGTCGGCGACGTTCTTGGGCGCGGTCGTGCGGGCCGTCTTCGGGTACGCCAGGCCCAGGATGCCGACCTTGACCCCCGCCACGGTCTTGACGACGTAGGGCTTGGTCACCAGGCCCCCGCCCTTCTTCTCGACGAGGTTGCAGGCGACGGTGGGGAACTTCGCCTCGGCCATCCGCTCGCGCAGGACGGCGGTGCCGAAGTCGGGTTCGTGGTTGCCGACGGTGAGCGCGTCGTAGCCCAGGTGGTTGAGCGCGTCCACCAGCGCCTTGCCCTTCGTCAGGTCGGCGATCATGGTGTCGCCGATCAGGTCGCCGGCGTCGAGCAAGAGAACGTTCCCCGCGCCGGCGTCTTTGCGGGCGCGGGCGACGGCCCCGGCGAGCCGGCCGAGACCGCCGACCGTCTTGCCCATCAGGTCGCCGTCCCACCCCTCCCAGGGGGTGAGGTGCCCGTGCAGGTCGTTCGTGTGCAGGACGGTTAGGGTTACCGCCTTGTTCCCCCGTGCGAGTGCCCGGCGGGACGGCCACGCGAGCAGCCCGGCTACGCCCGCCACCGTGCGCCGGATAAATGACCGCCGGCTCATCGCTCCGCTCCTTCCGTGTGGTGACGGACCGCGCCGATGCGCGGGCCTTTCCGGCTTCAACTCAGATTCGTGTCCGACGCCTTCTTCCGCTCCTTCGGCTTCTCGGCCGCGTACCCGGCGGCCTTCCAGGCCTTCCAGCTACCGACCA
>JAYUBA010000181.1:0-8223 GCA_043741075.1 Frigoriglobus sp. | reverse complement strand
CACAAGAAGAGAAGCCTATTTCTTGGGGGCGTTCTGTGCCTGAACCGCTTTCACCAGTTCGCCCCAGTACGGCGGGAGTTTGTCCCACGGGTGCCGGTCACGACCCATTTCGCGGTCGGTGACGAACAGCCACCCGACCCGCTTCCCGGCCGGCGGCGGGTCGTTGATGAGCGGCATGAACCCGGCTTCGAGCTTCGCCTTCGAGTGTATCAGCACCGCGAACCGGTGCCGCGGAAATACGTACACGCCCTTCGCCTTTTCGTCGGCCCAATCCGGCAGCGCGAACTTGTCCCGAACGTTCTCGCTCGCTGGGTACTCCCACAAGAGCGCGACCTCGTTCGGCAGGTCGCGGGTGAGGATCGCCGCGCCGCCGTTGGCGCGACCGAGGTTCAGGAACACGACCCCGCCGGGCAGCTTCTTGGCGGCGTAGTCGCGCACCTTCCGGGCGGCGGTAATCTGGTCCTTGTCGAACGCGGGGTGCTCGTCGAGGAAGAAGCCGACGAGGTTCGGGTGCTTGTCCGGCGGGTAGTGCTTGAGCCACGCGTCGATGTCGTCGGCCGCGTCCGGCCGCACCGCGAACTCGACCTGCATCCCGATTTGCTTGGTCTTCGAGTTCGCGAGGCTCACGTACATGACGAACGTGAGGTGCTTGTTCTCCTTCGCGGCGCGCACGAGCAGGTCGGTGTACGTCTTGACGCGTGCGGGCTCCATCTCCGGCGTCGCGCGGTCGATGGGTCCGCTCGCGGGGTTGATGACGGCGACGATGGGGCAGTCCGCGGTGGCCGCCGCGATGAGCGCGTCCCAGTATTTGAGTTCGGCGGAACCGGGCGTGGTGCCGGGGAACACGTACGCGGGGACGAGCAGCCGCGCCGCGTGCGCGTCGGACAGCACGTCGGCCGGCGGCGCGACCGCCGACACCACCGCGAGCGAGAAGAGGGAAAGCAAGAACCGCACGTCACACCTCGATTCGGAGTCAGGTCGCTTGGTTCGGCCTTCGTGGAATGTCGCCCAACAATCCTCTTGCCGGCGCCGCGGATTGCTCTTCCAGAGTTTTCGGGTCAATGCTCCACAGGGACGCGAGCCGGAACACACAAATCTCGTTTGGAGCGTTCGGACCCGCGCCGCGATCCGGCTCAGAAGAGTCGGCAGTGAATCGGAACTTCAGAGAGCGTTCCTGCGCGGTTTCTGGGCCTTCGTTCCATCGTGACCGTTGACCGAGCCAGCCGTAGCCGCGCAGCAGGTGCCCGCTCTGGGCACGCGCCCAGCCGTGCAACTCCATACCCTGGTGGGTGCAGAAGTACTGCGCATCCGGGAAGTGTCTGCTCAGTTCCTCCACGAGCGGCTTGACGGCAACGTCCATCTGTTCGTGCGGCAGCAGTGCGGCTCCCACGACGAGCGTCCAGTTGCCCAACGGGGGCGTCACAAACACGGACGATCGGTGCGCGGCGGCGATCCCATCCGCCCACGTCGCATCTCGAATGTTCTGAAGGCCGAGTACCGCCGCGACTGCCGCGGTCTCCTTCGTTTCCACCGAGAGCCACGCGATATTGGAGCCGAAAGGCACCGGCCCGTTCGTGACCGGACCTTCGGCGCTGAGGGCGCGTCCGATCAAGCCCCCGAGCAAGCCTCCCACGGCGAAGCCGAGGACGGGGAGCAACTCGCGGAGGTTCTCTCCGGCTGAAGGTGGCGGGGTGTCCTTCACTGGAACGCGCGGCGCACGAGCGCGGCCCGATACCCGCTCGACCAGCACCTCCTCGGCCGCGACGAATGACTCGTCGGACCACTGGTCGCGATCCTTGAGTCGTACGATTTCCTCAAGATCGGCCGTGGACTTCTTGGCGAAGTGGTGCTTCACCGTATCGACTAGTTGGCGATTGAGACCCATACATCCTCCGGCGAACGGATGATTCGAGGTTGAAATCCAAACGGCTCACGCCGCGGCGACGACCGGCAGCACGTACGGCCCCTTCGGGATGACCGCGAGCGTCGCGTGCGGGCCGTACTCCGCCAGTGACTCGGCCACCGCCTGCTCCACGCTCGCCACCGGCTCCACGCGGCACTTGCGGAGCACGTCCGGCGGAAGCCCGCCGGTCACTACCTTCACCCGGCAGTGCGACAGCACCTTCTTCAGCATCACCAGTTGCCACTCGTCCATCTCGCACGTCGCCGACGCCGACGGCCGGTCGTACGCGCCGGTCGCCGCGTACCGGTCCAACTGCTCGCGGAACTCGTGGCTGCCCAGCCCTTCCGTGAGGCTCGCGGCGAGAACGATGGTGCCGCCCTTCTTCACGATGGGCAGCGCGCCGGTCAGCCCCTTCACCGCCTGATACCACGTCGTGTCGAGCGGGTAGCCGGCGCAGCTCGTCACCACCACGTCGGCCGGGTGCGGTACGCTCGCCTTCACCACGTCGCGGCAGAACATCACGCCGACTTCCCACGCTTGAATCATGTCGCCGGCCCACAGCCCGGTGACGCGGCGTGCGCCGTCGATGCACACGTTCACGATGAAGTCGCACCCGGCCATGAGGGCGATCCGCGTGTTCTCCTCGTGAACCGGGTTGCCGTCCACGATGCCGCAGTCGGCCTTCGGGTCTTCGAGGAACCGCGGGCCGTGCCACACCTTCACCGTCTCGAGCGCCGCGATGCCGGGGCAGATGAGCTTCCGCCCGCCGCTGTACCCGGCCATCAGGTGCGGCTCGATCAGCCCCGTCGTGATCTTCAGTTCCGCGCGCGTGTAGCGGCTGTCGATCCACGCGGGCACGCCCTTCGGGGTGGTGCCGAGGTAGTCGTGTTCCTCCTTCACCTTGCCGTGGTGGTTCTCGCACCGGTAGTTCTTCGCCACGAACTCTCCGACCAGTTCAACCAGTTCGTCGCCCTCGTTCGGCCGGTGTAGGCCGGTCGCAACCAGAATCGTGATGCCGTCGCGCGGCACGCCGGCGGCTTCGAGCGTGCGGAGTACGGGCGGCAGGATCATCTTGTTCGGCACGGGGCGCGTGATGTCGCACACCACTACGCACGCCGCCTTCTTCCCGCGCGCCAACTCCGCGAGCGGCTTCGTGCCGGTGGGACTGGCGAGTGCGGCTTCCAGCGCCGCCAGCGGGTCCGCGAGCGGGTCCGCCGGGCGGATGGCCAGCGGCGGCGCGACGAGCCGGTCGTCCGGCAGCGTGACGGACAGCCCGGTCTTGCCGTAGTCGAGGGTGAGTTGCATCGGGGTGGTCAGTGGTCAGTGGGCAGTGGACAGGAAAGACGGCGGAAGGGGGCCAACTTGCCGTCGGAACGTGGGGGTAATAGTATCACATTTCCGGTAGTCGGTGGCGGCGTCGCCCCGGCACTGACCACTGACCACTGACCACTGACCACTGCCATGTCAATCGACAAGAGCCTGAAGCGCAAGGGCGGCATGTCCAAGCAGCGGTGCGTGCTGACCCGCGCCGAGCGGATCGCGAAGATGCTGGAGAACGGCGCGTTCGGCGCCGACCGCAGCCCGTACGGCCTGCCCAAGACGCGGGTGCAGAAGGTGGTGCTGAAGAAGAAGGTGAAGAAGGAAGCGGCCGAAGGCGACGCCGCGACCCCGGCCGCCGCGGCCCCGGCCGCCAAGGGCGGCGGCAAGAAGTAACACGCGCTCGGCGAGCGGCAGGCACGGGCCGGCCGCTCGCCCGAATCCCATGACACCCGCGTACATCGCACTCGGCTCCAACCTCGGCGACCGCCGGGCCACGCTCTCGGCCGCCGTGCGGCGACTGCGGGCCGAACCCGGCCTACGGGTGACGGCGAGTTCGCCGTTCTACGAAACCGCTCCCGTCGGCTGCCCGCCCGGTTCGGGCGAGTTCCTCAACGCGGTCGTCGCGGTCGAAACGGACCGTTCCCCCGAAGACATCCTGCAACTCTTGCTCCGCATCGAACGGCAGTTCGGCCGCGCGCGCGCCGAACCCAACTCGCCCCGCACGCTCGACCTCGACCTCATCCTCTACGGCGACCGCGTCATCACCACGCCGGAGTTGACGCTCCCGCACCCGCGGATGCACGAGCGCGCGTTCGTGCTGGTGCCGCTGGCGGAAATTGCCGCGCACGCGGTTCACCCGGTTCTGGCTCGGACGGTCGGGGAACTGGCCGCCGCGGTCGCGAGGGACGACATCCGCCCGCTGACCGCTCCGCGGGAACCGGTGGCCCGCACGCTGACCGGACTCCGCGCGCTGGTCACCGGTTCGACCAGCGGCATCGGCCGCGCGATCGCGACCGCGTTCGCCGAACACGGCGCCGACGTGGTTCGGCACGGGCGCCGCGAACCGCTCGACCCGAACGAGCGGTTCGTCGTCGCCGACCTGCGCGACCCGGCACAGGTGGACCGCCTCGCGAGCGAAGCCTGGGACGCGTCCGGCGGCCTCGACATCCTGGTTTGCAACGCCGGCGCGGACACGCTCACCGGCGACGCGGCGAAGTGGTCGTTCGACGAGAAGTTGGAGGCGCTGCTCGCGGTCGATCTGAGGGCCACGATGCGGCTTTCACGCGACATCGGCGCGCGCATGAAGGTGCGGGGCCGCGGGTGCATTCTCACCGTCGGTTGGGATCAAGCCGAGGCGGGCATGGAAGGCGACAGCGGGCAGTTGTTCGCGGCGGTGAAGGGCGCGGTGACGTGCTTCACGCGCAGCCTGGCGCTCTCGCTGGCACCAGAGGTTCGCGTGAACTGTATCGCGCCGGGCTGGATTCGGACCGCGTGGGGCGAGACCGCGAGCGCGATGTGGCAGGAACGAGTCCGTGAGGAGACGCCGCTGGGCGTGTGGGGATTGCCGGAGGACGTGGCCGCGGCGGCGGTGTGGCTGGCAAGCCCGGCGAGCGCGTTCGTCACCGGGCAGACGGTCCGTGTCAACGGCGGCGCGGTGCGGGCGTAGCGTCGGCGCAACAAAAACGCGCGAGGCCGAAAACGGCCTCGCGCTCGAATTGTCGTGATTGGCAACTCGGGTTACTCAACACCGCCCTTCGGTCCGGCGGGCTGCCCCCCCGAACCCGGTGGGCCGCCCGGAGTTTTCGGCTCGAGCTTCTGGACGCCTGGCGGCGTTTCCACCTTCGGCTCCACCTTTTTGCCGTCGCGGCCACAACCGGTCAGACCCAGGGCGAGGGCCAGAACGGCCCCGCCTGTCCTCCGCCGCACCGTACGCCGGTCCATAGTCGTCTTCACCTTTCGGATGAGTGCTGATTCGGCGCTCTCGCCGGACTTCGTCAGAAGTTCACGACGAACCCGTCCTGGATGCCGGTCAGGGCAATCCATAGTGGGAAGAATTGGATGCCCGAGCTGAGTGAACGAACCGACCCGTCGCCCCAGCAGAAGTTGACGATCCCCGTGTGCCGGCTGTTGAACACGTACCACCAAGATCCCTGGTCGTTGGTGCCTTCCACGCCGGCCTTGGGCTCGCCGAACCCGGAGTAGTTGAACCCGTTCATGAAACTGTACCCGCTGATCCCGCTCGGGATCCCGCCGCTCCCGCCCCAGCCGATGAAGCCGCCGGCGGTCTCGCCGAACATAATCGTGTTGCTGGTCCCGTCGGGGGTGTTCGCCAGCTTGTTCTGCGACATGTGCGTGAAGTACCCCTTGTACTGTTGAAACTGAGACGGCGCGTAGTACCCAGCCATGCCGGTGTAGTTGGACCGGCCGACGACGAGACCACCAGGGTAGGCGCTGAACACGTGCGCATCGCCGCCGAAACCGGCGGGCTTATCGACCCCAGTGGTACCGTAGTAGCAGCCGAGTAGCACGGTGACGTAGCTCTCGGGACTTGGAGCCGACGGACACAGGAAGGATTTGAAGTTGCCTTCCGAGGCGTACCGGACCGGCGGGCGGGGAATGGTGGAAGAGCTGGTAGTCCGCGGGCGGTACGTCGGCCGCGTGTACCACATCGCGGTGTAAGCGGTCGCACCGGGTACGACCACCGGATCGTCGAACAGTTTGAATTGGTTGTCCTGTTCGAGGTACGGCAGCAGTATGGCGGTGCAGCCGATCCCATTCGCATCGGTCCCTGGGGGCAACTTGCCGAAGGTGCTCTCGTAGTTGTGCGCGGCGAGGCCGAGTTGCTTCAGGTTGTTCGTGCACGACATGCGGGCGGCGGCCTCCCGCACCTTCTGCACGGCGGGCAGGAGCAGCCCGATCAGGATCGCGATGATCGCGATCACCACGAGCAGTTCGATCAGCGTGAAGCCGTCGCGCGGGCGCGCGGCGCGAGTGCGGGACATTGACGGACCTCCAGTGAATAGATACGCGAGCGCGCGGGAGCCAGGAGAATTAAGCGGATTCGACTCCGACGCGGCGTGCGTTCTCGGTGGACCGGCGGTTAAGCCGGTGGGTACAAAAACGTAGGACGTTCTTCCGCCGTTGCGGAATGAATGTGTGGGGCGGGCGGGAGAGAAGGTCGGCGGCAGGGGTGGTTGCGAGAGAGAACCACCAAGGCGAGTCGTCAACCAGGGCCACGCGGACCCCACTAATTTTACCATCATCGGAAATGATACCGACGATGTCAATCTCTTTTTCATCAATTCTGCATACGCGAGCCGGTCGCCTGTGCCGCGCACTCACCCGTCGGGGCACACCGCGGTCAGGTGCCGGAGGATGTCGCGGACCGAAATCACGCCCACCGGCTTGCCCGCGGACACCACCGGCAGGTGCCGGTAGCCGCCCGCGTCCATCTTCCCCAGCGCGTACGCCAGCACGTCCGTGGGCGCCACCGTCTCCGGGTCGGGCGTCATGAACCGGCTCACCGGGAGCGCCTCGAACCCCGGTTGGCCGGCCACCTTCGTCAGGAAGTCGCGCTCCGTCAGGATGCCGATTAGCTCGCCGGCCGGCCCGGTGACGAGCACCGCGCCGGTGCGCCCCGCCGTCATCTGCCGCACCGCGTCGCCGAGGGTGGCGTCGGCGGGCACGGTCAGCGGCGGGCGCGGGTCGAGGACCGACACCGGGTCGTTGGTGAGGCTGGACTCGACCGGCCCGTTGGGCGCGGGCGCGTCGAGGTGCGTGAGCGCCAGCCCGCAGTTGGCGCACGCGTCGGCACCGGGCGGGTTCTTGTCGTGGCCGCAGGCGGGGCAATACATGGCACGAAGTGGTCAGTGGACAGTGGTCAGTGGTCAGCCAGAGTGGCAGAAAACCGAGACCACAGCTCCCATCTTCTGTCTTATCTGCCCACTGTCCACTGACCACTGACCACTACTGAACGGTCCACACGTCCTCGGCCTTGAACAGGTCCTCGATCTTGCCGGGGCCGCGCTTATCGGTGGCGGCCTTGATGCGGTCCGCGAGCATCTCCTCGTAGGTCGGCTTCTTGACGCTGCGGAACACGCCGACCGGTTCGGGGAACGGGTTCGTCACGCCGGCGCTCTGGTCGTGGCGGAACCGGCTCAGCAGGTACGCGAGCGTCGGCTCCTCCGCGAACTCGTCGTGCGTCAGCAGGTCGTCGATCTGGCAATCCTTGCCGATCGCGACCACTTCCGGCTTCAGGCCGTTCAGGCGGATGCCCTTGCTCTTGTCCTTGCCGAACACCATCGGCTTGCCGTGCTCGAGGTACAGGATGTTGTCGGCCTTCACCGCCTTGTCGGTCGCGTACTTGAACACGTCGTCGTTGAAGATCACGCAGTTCTGGTAGATCTCGACGAACGCGCTGCCCTTGTGGGCCGCGGCCTTTTGGAGCGTGGCGACGAGGTGCTGCACGTCCACGTCGATGGTGCGGGCGACGAACGTGGCCTCGGCCGCGAGCGCCACCGACAGCGGGCGGATGGGGGTCTCGAACGACCCGCCGGGGCTGGTCTTGGTCGGGGTGCCGATGCGACTGGCCGGCGAGTACTGGCCCTTCGTGAGGCCGTAGATCTCGTTGTTGAACAGCAGCACCTTGATGTCCATGTTGCGGCGCAGCGCGTGGATCAGGTGGTTGCCGCCGATCGACAGGCCGTCGCCGTCGCCGGTGACGACCCACACTTGCAGGTCCGGGTTCGCGAGCCGCAGGCCGGTGGCGAACGTCGGCGCGCGGCCGTGGATGGTGTGGAACCCGTAGGTGTTCATGTAGTACGGGAACCGGCTGGAGCACCCGATCCCGGACACGAACGCGATCTTCTCGCGCGGCACGCCCACCGTGGTGAGCACCTTCTTCATCTGTGCGAGGATGGAGTAGTCCCCGCAGCCGGGGCACCAGCGGACTTCCTGGTCGGACTTGAAATCCTTCGCGGTGAGCTGGAGCAGGCCGCCCC
>JAYUBA010000180.1:0-2483 GCA_043741075.1 Frigoriglobus sp. | reverse complement strand
GGGCGCGGGCGGCGCGTTCAGCCGGGCCAGGAAGCGATCGACGGCGGCCCGGCTCGTCATCAGCCGGCCGCCCACCCGGGTGGTTTCCAGGCGGACGCCGCGGACGCCCCGGAGCGCCCACCGGTGGCCGGTGCGCGGGGTGACCGCGCCGAGGTCGGGGTGGTGCAGGAAGATGACGAGGAGGGGGAGCTTTTCTTCGGTCGCGAATGTGTTCATGCGGGAAGTGCGAGCGCGGATTCCCTTCCGTAGTGGAGCGCCTGTCCCTGGTGCCCGTGGGTTGAGCCATTGGGCACCCACGCATACACTATAGCCGATCCCGACGTAGTGGACAAGGCTGTAGAGGTGTACATAACGTACATTAATCCCAGATGTACACGTCCTCTCTTCCGCGCGTCTTCCGCATTACTCGGCGCGCATCCGCGTATTACTGGGGTTTCTTGTCCGGTGTGTCTGGCTTGTCCCGTGCGGGCGTTTGGATAGAATGCTTGAGAATCCAAGGCGTTCGCGCTGAAGAAGGGGCTTTGGGGAATCGACTTACACGGGAATGGTCACAGGTTCAAATCCTGTAGCGCCCACTTCCTCACCTCGCTCGCTCGCCATGACCACACCGCACGTCGTCGGCATCGACCTGGGCACCACCTTCAGCCTCGCCGCGTTCGTCGAGAACGGGCGCCCGGTCGTCGTGCGCGACGCGCGGGGTGCCGCGCTCGTCCCCAGTTGCATCTCGTTCCATGAAGACGGCTCGGTACTCGTCGGGAGCGCCGCGAAGGAGCGGGCGCTGTCCGACCCGGAGCACACTGTCTTCAGCGTGAAGCGACTGATGGGCCGCACCCTCGCCGATCTGAAAACGGAGCTGGAGTTGATCCCGCACCAGATCGTCGAGCGCGAAACCGCCGACGGCCGGAAGGTGCTGCACGTCACCATCGGGGGCCGCGAGTACACGCCGGAAGAACTCTCCGCCATGATCCTCAAGGAGGTCCGCAAGCGGGCGGGCAACCCGACGAAGGCGGTCATCACCGTCCCCGCGTACTTCGACGACTCGCAGCGGCAGGCCACCCGCGACGCGGGCCGCATCGCCGGGCTGGACGTACTCCGCATCGTGAACGAGCCGACCGCTGCCGCGCTGGCCTACGGCCTCGACCGCCGCGGGTCGGGCACCGTCGCGGTGTACGACCTCGGCGGCGGCACCTTCGACTGCTCGGTCCTGTCGCTCGCCGACGGCGTGTTCAAGGTGCTCGCCACCAACGGCGACACGTACCTCGGCGGCGACGACTTCGACCGCCTCCTGATGCAGGTCGCGGCGAAGGAGATGGGGGTCGATCTGACCACGCGGGACGCGGAACTCCTGCAACACCTCCGCGACGCGGCCGAGCGAACGAAGATTGCTCTGAGCACAGCCGAGTCCGCGACGTTCGCCGTTGCGATTCCGGGGGTAAGCACAGGGGGCTTACGCCCCCCGCTCCGGTACTCGCGCACGTTCACGCGCACCGAGTTCGAGGCGCTGATTCAGCCGCTCATCGACCGCAGCCTGGACCGGTGCAAGGCGGCCCTCCGCGACGCCCGACTGACGCCCGCGCAGGTCGATGAGGTGGTTCTGGTCGGCGGCTCGACGCGCATTCCCTATGTGCGGGCGCGGGTCGGCGAGTTCTTCGGCAAGACGCCGCACACGGGGCTGAACCCGGACGAGGTGCTGACGCTGGGCGCGGCCGTGCACGCCGACATCCTCACCAGCGGCCGGCGCGACATGCTCCTGCTCGACGTGGTGCCGCTGTCACTGGGTATCGAGACGCTCGGCGGCGTCGTGGACAAGCTCGTCCACCGCAACAGCACGGTGCCGGCGCGCGGCCGGTCGCGGTACACCACCGGCGCCGACAACCAGACCGCGATCCTGCTGAACATCTACCAGGGCGAGCGCGAGCTGACGAAGGACTGCCGGTTCCTCGGCACGTTCAAGCTGTCCGGCATCCCGCCGATGCCGGCGCAGTTCGCGCAAGTCGATGTCACTTTCCTCGTGAACCACGACGGCATCCTCACCGTGTCGGCGAAGGAGCAGCGGAGCGGGGCGAAGGCGCGGGTGACCGTCCAGCCGGCCCACGGGCTAACGCCGGCGGAAGTCGATCAGTTGGTGACCGACAGCATCGAGAACGCGCACGAGGACTTCACCGCGCGGCGGCTGATCGAGCTGCGGAACAAGGCGGAGAACGACCTGCGGCACACCGAGAAGGCGCTCGCGCAGGCCGGCGACCGCCTCACGGCCGAGCAGCGCGAGGCGGTCGCGTCCGCCGGTGCGGCCCTCCGCGCCGCCGCCGCCGGGACCGACCCCGCCGCGCTCCAGCGGGTGATCGACGCGCACGCCGCCGCGACCAACGCGCTCGCGACGCTGGTGATGAACGAGGTGGTGCGGAAAGCGCTCGGCGGCACCGACGCGGACAAGCTGGACGCGAACAAGCTGTAGTGGCCCTTTTTGTGGGGTGGGCCTCTGG
>JAYUBA010000179.1:0-2483 GCA_043741075.1 Frigoriglobus sp. | reverse complement strand
CCCCCGCTCTGGTGTTGTGTCACTTCGGTTCGGGCGGGAACCACACCTTCACCCAGTAGTCGCGGCTGTACTCGCCGGTTTGCTGCGGGAACGCCGACGGCGGCAGCTTGTCGAACGCGTCCTTCATCCGGTCGCGGGTGTCCAGCGCCTTGCCGGGGTCGTTCAACTGCTTGAACGCGTGGTACACCAGGCTCAGCACGATCAACTCCTCCACCGTGTTCTTGTACCGGTCCAGCAGCGGGGCCGCCTCGAACAACAGGTCCTGCGGCTTCCGCATCTGCTGGTACGTCTGGAGCACGCGGAGCGCGGCCTGGAGGCGCAGCCACCCCTCGCGCTCGGTCGGCTTGCCGGTGCGGCGCTCGGCCGCGTCGCACTCCGTCACGATCTGCTTGAACGCGGTCACCGCCTCGATCCGCATCCGGGCCGCGTCCGCCGGTTGTACGTTCGGGGCGGCGGCCCGCTGGAGCAGGCACACGCCCAAGAGGAGCCGCGCCAGCCCCGCCTCCGGGCCGTTCGGGTAGATGCCCAGTTGCGTCCGCAGCCGGGCCTCCGCGTCCCCGAAGTTCCCCTCGCGGATCAGCGCGTTCGCCAGTTCGGTCAGCGCCCGCTCGTGGAACTCGCGCTCCCCGGCCGACACGGTCTGCTGCTTGGCGATCTGCTCGAACAGCGCGCGGCCCAGCGGCATCAGCCCGGCGTGGCGCGAATCGACGAACTGACGCGCCAGCCGGTACCGCGTCGCGGTGGACAGCGGAACGTTCTCCGCCCCCATGATCTTGTTGAAGATCTTCCACACCTCGTCCGTTCGGCCGGCGGCCAGGAGCGCGTCGGCCAGATCGACCCACATGGGGACCAGCACCGGCTCCGGGATGTCCTTCAGCTTCAGCGCCTCTTCGAGTCGCAGCGCGGCCGAATTCGGGTCGCCGCCCTGTTGGTAGAACGACGCGGCGCGGCGGAGCATGTCCAGCTTGCCGTCGGTCTTCGGCTGGAACGCGGCCAGCGCGGCGAACTCGTCGGCCGCGGCCTTGAACTTGGGCTTCGCGTCGCCCTTGGACTTCAGCAGCGCGGTGCCCCACGCGCCGAGTACGTCGCCCCGCTTCTCGCGGTCGCGGCCCGGCGCGGACACCGCCGCGTACGCCTCCGCGACCTTCAGCGCCGACTCGTGCGCGCCGTCCGCGAGGAGCGCGGTCACGGCCAGTTCGAAGACGGCCTGCACCTCGTTGAGCGCGAGGAGCGAGGTGTCGTAACCGGACGGGTCGCGGACGCCCTTGACCGCGGTCGCGAGCAGTTCGACGGCCGCCTTGTGCCGCGCCGGGTCCGGGGTGTGCAGGTGGATGTCGGCCAGTTTGACCGCGGCGGCGGCGGCCTCCGGCCCGTCGCCGCGGGTGGCCTCCTCGAACAGCCGCGCCGCCGGTTCGGTGTCGTGCGACTTCAGCTTGCACAGCGCGAGCTGGTACGCGGCGGTGAGCCGCAGCGACGGGGCCACGCCCGGCGCGCCGCGCAGCACCTCCCACTCCTTCGCCGCGCCGGGGAAGTTGCCCTCGGACATGAGCACCTGCGCCAGCAGCGCCTTCGCGGGCGCGAGCACGTCGGGCGGGGCGTCGGTGCCGATCTGCTCCAGCCACCGCCGCGCCTGCTCGTACTCCCTGGACCGCAGGTACAGGTCGCCGAGCCGGAGCCGGGCGCGGGCCAGCGACGCGGGCGGCGTGGCGATCCCGGTGGCCCGCAGGTAGTCGCCCAACTCCGCCTTCGCCCGGGCGATGTCCGGCGGGTTCGATTGCAGCGCCAGGTCGGCGATGAGCCGGTGCGTCTCGCCCGAGTCCTCGCCCTGCGGCGCGGCGGTGAGGAGGGCGATGAGGCGGGCGACTTCGGCGGCGGGCGCGTCGATCGGCAGCCCGGCGGCGGCGCGGGCCTTCGCCGCGCGGAAGCCCAACTTCGTCACGTCGTTCGGGTCGCGCAGTTGCTTCACCGGGACCAGCTCGAAGTGCTGGCACGCGAGCGTCCAGTACCCGCGGGCCTCGTCTTGTGCGGGGGTCAGTTCGGCCAGCCGCACGTACCCACTGCCGAGGTGGAACCGGGCCTGCGGCGCCTGGTCCGGGTACGCCTCGACGCCGGCCGCGACGCGACCCAGGTGGTTCTTCAACTCGACCGGGTCGGGCGACACGCGCTCGTACCCGCCCTTGAGCGCGGCGAGGTCGCGGCCGAACCCCGTCGGCGACTCGCTCCCGGGGAGCGGCAGCACCCCCTGCCACGTGGCGACGAACGCCCCCACGCCGAGCAGGAGTACCGGCACCTGCCACAGGTGGCGGGTCGGGTCGGCGTGCGCGGCGGGGGGAAGGGCGGCCGTGTCCGTGGCCATGTGTGCGTGTCCCGAAGGGGGCGCGGTCTTTCGACGGGAGTAGAACCGCCCGCGACGGCGGGAGTCAAGTGCAACCGCAGCGGGGGCAGACCCCTCCCCAACCCCTCCCCCAAGGGGAGAGGGGCTT
>JAYUBA010000178.1:0-2485 GCA_043741075.1 Frigoriglobus sp. | reverse complement strand
TTCCAGAATTCGGAGGCCAGCGATTAGCTGGTTTCAGCGGTAGTGGTCGCTCAAAACCTGCGATTTCCAAGCGGGAAAATAGTGCGCACGCCCTGGGGGCAGGCCAGAGGCCCACCCCACATCAAGATCGCGACCTACTTCCTCAGTACCAAGTATTCCAGTAAATCCGCCGCTTCCTGCGGGGTGAGACCGCTCATCTGGCCGTCGGGCATGAGCGACAGCCGCGACGGCCGCACGCTCTCCACGCTGTCGCCCGCGAGCACCACTTCCTTGTTCTCCGCGTCGCGCAGGATCAGTTGCTTCTCGTCGCGCTTCACCACGATGCCGGTGTACGTCTTCTCATCCTTCGTGCGGACGTTGTACGCAGCGAACTGCGGCTCCACGCGGGCCGACGGGTTCAGCAGGCTGTCGAGCAGTTCGGGCCGCGTGCGGGTCTTGCCGATCGCGGTCAGGTCCGGGCCGAGCGCGACCCCCTTGTCACCGACCTTGTGACAGTTCGCGCACTTCATCTCCTTATTGAAGAACAGCACTTCGCCGTTCTTGGCGTCGCCGGTGAGCGCGAGGATCGACGCCGGGCGCGGGTTCGCGCCGAGCTTGCGGCCACCCGGCCCGACCGGTAGGTGACCCTCGAAGAGTTCGCGAATTGGCCCCGGTTCGAGCTTCGCGGCATCAGCGAGAACTTTCTTCCCCACGCCATCGCGCCACCAGCCACCTTTCGCGACTTGACGCGCGTACGGCCACGCGGTCGGGAACGATTTGAACGCGTCGCCGAATTCCGCGCCTAGCTTCTCTGGCACCTTCCATTCCTTCGGCGGGTCCGAAAGCGACGCGATCCATTCCGCCATGAGGTCGAGGCCGCGCGCGTGCGGGAACTCGGAGCCGAGGTGCGGCATCCGGCCGCGGCCGAACTTCGCCATGCGGTAGAACAGCACACTCCGGTACGGGTCGCCGGGCGCGACGATCCGCGCGTCTGTGATGCCGAAGTCACCCTGCTTCGGCCGCACGTCGAAGATGCCGGTTTCCTTCAGCGGTTTCGCGAAGTCGAGTTCGAGGACCACCTGCCCGCCGCCGCCGCCGAACCGGTGACAGTGCGCGCAGTTGACGTGCAGGTAGCTCCGCGCCCGCGCGTCGAGCGATTCCGCGACGATCATGCCGGCGAGTGCCGGTTCCTTCTTCACGGACTCCGCGTCGAACGGCGGCAGTTCCTTGTCGTCGGCTGCGACCCGCTTCGCGTAGCCG
This sequence comes from Frigoriglobus sp., assembly GCA_043741075.1. Classification (GTDB taxonomy): domain Bacteria; phylum Planctomycetota; class Planctomycetia; order Gemmatales; family Gemmataceae; genus Gemmata. Next base: position 1,246 of record JAYUBA010000178.1, on the reverse strand, counting down.
CCGCGCGTGAGGTGGACGAGTTGGTTCGGCGGGTTCGGCCCGCCGAACAGCAGTGGTCGGTTCAACTGCTTCGCGTTGAACGCGAGCGCGTACTCGGACCACGAGTTGTGGCAACTGATGCACTGCGCGCGACTGTGGAACGTCCACACGTGCTCGCGCTTGCCCTCGACAAACCCTTTCCCCGTCTCGCGGTCATCGGTGGTCATGCTAGTGGGGACGGCGAACGCCTTCTCCGCGCCGTCGGCCGGAACGAGGTCGGCGTCGCTCTGATCGTCGCGCCACGCGTAGGAGTAGCCGCGCCAGTCGTCGCCGTCGAAGTGCAGCACTTGCGTTTCGACCCGCTTCTCGACGCGCTCCTTGCCGACGACCACGTCCAGCGAAATGGTCTTCACCAGCACCGCGTCTTTCGGGAACGCCATCTTGAAGTCGTGCCAGAACACCTGACCCGGCAGCGGGCGCGGCTTGTCGAAGAACGAGACGGTGGAGAGGCCCGGCAGCGCGAGCAGGTAGTCCGCGGTGGCCTCGTCCTGCCACTGCCGCATGTTCGGGCGGAACGGGATCACGCCCTCCGCGGGCGCGAGCTTCGCTACGTCCGCGAAGACGCCGGTGTCGCTCAGTTTCGTGGGGAAGTTGGCGTTCGCCGCGCCCGCGTCGTTCTTCTCCAGCGTGTACATGACGCCGGTGTCGTACTCCAGGAAGTACAACTCGCCCGCGTTGTCCTCGCCGAACGCGGAGACGCGGACGTTCGGCTTCACAATCTCCGGCATCTCTTTCAGCCGGTCGTTCTCGAAGCGCGCGGCCCAGATGCGCCGCGTCTCCCAGTCGCCGAAGATGTACGCGCCCGCCAACTCCGGGAACTTCTTACCGCGGTAGACATAGCCGCCGGTGACGCTGCACGCGATCGTGTGCGGTAGCTCGATGGTCGGCGCGCGGATCGGCGTCGGCCCGATCTTCTGGTCCGGCTTCACCGGCTGCCGGCCTTCCACGATGCTCCAGCCGTAGTTCCCGCCCTTCTCGACCTTGTGGACCATCTCCCACAGTTCCCAGCCGACGTCGCCGACCCACAGGTCGCCGGTCTTGCGGTCGATGCTCATGCGCCACGGGTTGCGGAACCCGAACGCCCAGATTTCCGGCCGCACGTCCTTCAGCGCGACGAACGGGTTGTCCTTCGGGATGGCGTAGTTCTTGCCGGCGTCCTTCTTGTCCACGTCGATGCGCAGGATGGACGACAGCAGGTCGGAGCAGT
>JAYUBA010000177.1:0-8257 GCA_043741075.1 Frigoriglobus sp. | reverse complement strand
GCCGTCACCGCGTCCCCGGCCTTCACGAACACCGCCGTCACGGTGCCACCCTCGATCCCCTCGCCCGGATTCGCCAGCACGATGTCCATGAGTTCCCCTGCGTCGCCCGAGTGCGAGCCGCGCCGAATATCGTTACTCTTCCGCCGCTGGTTCCCGCGAAGCCGCGAGCGGCGTTACACCGTCCACGGGTGCGGGGCGTCTGGGTCGATGCCCAGGTCTGCGATCGCCTTCTTCAGCGCCGCGCGGTCCAGTTCGCCACGTTCCACCAGCGCGCAGAGTGCCGCGACCACGACGTGTTCGGCGTCGATTTCGAAGAAGCGGCGGAGCGCCTTGCGCGTCTCGGAGCGGCCGAAGCCGTCGGTGCCGAGCGCGAGCAACCGCCCGCCGAGGTACGGGGCCACCTGCTCCGGCAGCGCCCGCATGTAGTCGCTCGTCGCGACCACCGGACCCTTCGTCTTGCCCAGCACCTGCGCGACGTAAGGAACCTTCGGAGGCCCGTCCGGGTGCAGGCGGTTGTGCCGCTCGCACTCGATCGCGTCCTTGCGGAGCATTTGGTAGCTCGTCGCGCTGTACACCGTGCTGCCGATGCCGAACTTCTCCGCCAGAATCTGCTGCGCGCGAATCGCCTCGTTCAGAATGACACCGCTGCCGAGCAGTTGCACTTCGAGTTTCGCGCCGGCGGGCGTCAGCGTCTTCACCGGGTACAGGCCGCGAATAATGCCGTCGCGGACCTGCTCGCCGGGCATCGCCGGCATGTCGTAGTTCTCGTTGTAAACGGTAAGGTAGTAGAAGCACTCCTCGCCGCGGACGTACATCGCGTTGATGCCTTCCTCAATGATGACCGCGAGTTCGTAGGCGTAGGCCGGGTCGTACGCGCGGCACGTCGGGATGGTCAGCGCCACCAGCGGGCTGTGCCCGTCCTCGTGCTGAAGCCCCTCGCCGTTGATGGTGGTGCGGCCGGCGGTCGCGCCCATCAGGAACCCGCGGCACCGGGCGTCGGCCGCGGCCCAGGCGAGGTCGCCGATCCGCTGGAACCCGAACATCGAGTAGTAGATGTAGAACGGGATCGTGTTGACGCCGTGCGTGCTGTACGCGGTGCCGGCCGCGATGAAGCTCGACATGGCCCCGGCTTCGTTGATGCCTTCCTGAAGAATCTGCCCGGTCTTCGACTCGCGGTACTCGCTCATCGACCCCTTATCGACCGGCGTGTACGTCTGCCCGACGCTCGAATACATGCCGAAGGTCTTGTACATCGGCGGCATGCCGAACGTCTGTCCCTCGTCGGGGACGATGGGGACGAGCAGCTTGCCGATGTTCGGGTCGCGGCACAGTTGGGTCATCAGGTTGACCCACGCGTACGTGGTGGACGCCAACTTGCCTTCGACGGTCGCCGCGTACAGACGCTCGAAGCCCTTGCGGTCCGGCGGCTTGCACGGCACGAACGCGTTGTTGCGGAACGGCTGCGGCCCGCCGAGCGCGGTCCGCCGGGCCTTCATGTACTTGAGTTCGGGGCTGTCGGCCGCGGGGCGGTAGAAGGGCACGTCGGCGAGTTGGTCGTCGGTGAAGGGCAGCTCGAAGCGGTCGCGGAACTGGCGGAGCGCGGCGAGCATCTGCAGCTTCGACTTCTGCTCCGGCTTCATGTCGGGAACGGATTCGATCTGGACGACTAGTTTCTTCTGCTGGTGCGTGGTGAACTTGCCCTGCCCGCCGTCGCCGGGGATGCCGTACCCCTTCACGGTCTTCACCAGGATCACGGTCGGCCCGCCGGTGTACGTCGTCGCGGTCTTGTACGCGGCGTACACCTTCAACGGGTCGTGGCCGCCGCGTTTGAGCGCCGCGATCTGCCGGTTCGATAGGTGTTCGACCAGTGCCTTCAGTTCGGGCGTGTTGAAGAACACGTTGCGGATGTACGCGCCGCGGCGGTCGGCGTCCTCTTCCTCGCTGATGAGCTTATTGGTCTTCGCCTCGTCGGCGGTGCGCATGTCGCGGCCGACGTAGTCGCAGTACTCGCCGTCCACCACCTCCATCATTCGGCGGGCGAGCGCGCCGGTGTGGTCGTTCTTCAGCAACTCGTCCCAGTCGGTGCCCCACACCACTTTAATGACGTTCCACCCGGCGCCGCGGAAGACGCCTTCGAGTTCCTGGATGATCTTCCCGTTACCGCGAACCGGGCCGTCGAGGCGTTGCAGGTTGCAGTTGATGACCCAGGTGAGGTTGTCGAGCTTCTCGCGGCCGGCGAAACTGATCGCGCCGAGCGATTCCGGTTCGTCGCACTCGCCGTCGCCGAGGAACGCCCACACCCGCGCCTTGTCGGTTTTGGCGAGGTCGCGGTCGCGCAGGTAGCGGTTGTACCGGGCGTGGTAGATGGACATGATCGGGCCGAGGCCCATGCTGACGGTCGGGTACTGCCAGAAGTCCGGCATCAGCCACGGGTGCGGGTAGCTCGGCACGCCGCCGCCGGCCTTCAGTTCCTGGCGGAAGTTCGTGAGCTTGACTTCGTCTAACCGGCCCTCGATGAACGCCCGCGCGTACATGCCGGGGCTGGCGTGGCCCTGGAAGAAGATCACGTCGCCGGGGTGGTCGGCCGAGCGGCCGTGGAAGAAGTGGTTGAAGCCGATTTCGTAGAGCGTCGCGGCGCTGGCGAAGGTGGCGATGTGCCCGCCGACGTTCGTGTCCTTGTTCGCCTTCAGCACCATCGCCATCGCGTTCCAGCGGACGATGCTCTTGATCTTCCGTTCGAGCGCCCGGTCGCCGGGGAACGCGGGCTGTTCCTCGGTCGGGATGGTGTTCACGTAGGGCGTCGTAACCCCGCCGAGCATCTTGGCGCCGGACCGGTCGGCGACGGCGATGAGCGTTTCGAGCAGGAACTTGGCCCGCTCCGGGCCGCCGTACTTGAGGACCGCCTCCATCGCGTCGAGCCACTCGGCGGTCTCCTGCGGGTCGGCGTCGTCCGGGAGTCGGCCGCTACTGTTTGCCAACACGTCGGGTGTGACCAGCATCGACAGCGTCCTCGTGGAGCGAGCGGGGGGGAGGCGAGTGGCTCGGCTCGGGGTGCAGGGGTAGGATAGGCGGGGGCTTCCGCCTCGTCTATACGAGTGTCACCCGCCCCACCGCACCGGGCCGAACCATGCGTACCCTCGCGATGACTACCCTTATTGTAGGCACGGTCGCCGCGCTCACGGCGGCGGATTCGGCGCGCCCGCTCTCGCCGACCGCGTTCAGTTGGGACAAAACCGACGGCGTCCTCGGCGAAGTGGCCGCCGCGCTCGCGAAAACGTCCGGCGTGACCGTCGATGTCGCACCCGCCGCGAAGAAAACGAAGTGCGCCGTGCGGTTCAAGGAGGTGCCGTTCTGGGACGCGCTTCAGCAGACCGCGGACGCCACTGGAACCCGCGTCGCGCTTCACGACGGCGGGCGGCGAGTGGAACTCGTGCCGCGCGGGAAGTCGCGGGAAGTCGCGGCGACAAGCGGGGCGTTTCGCGTCGTCGCGCAACAGGTGGTCGGCCGGGCGCTGCTCGACCAGGGGGTGACGGTCCACGAGGTTCACCTACTCGCCCACTGGGAGCCGCGACTACGCGTGTACCGCATCGACACCGCGCCGAATGTGAGCAAAGTCACCGACGTGCCCGGCTCGAAGATCACCGCCGAGGTGGGCGGCACGCAGGTGCTTCCGCTCGACGCCACGTCGGAGATGCGCGTGCGGCTGACCGGCCTGACCCGCGACAGCGACCGGATTACCGCGCTGGCGGGCGTGTTCACCGTGACCGCGGCCGAGAAGATGCTCACCTTCGCGTTCGCGGCGCCCGGCGGCAAGTTGCCGGCCGAGCAGAAGGACGCCACCGGCGTGACCGCGGCCCTCAAGCGGGTGCAGAAGAAGGACGACACGTGGGAGATCGCGGTGGACGTGACGTACCCGCCGAACCAGCCGGTGTTCGAGAGCTTTCAGGGCGAGTGGTGGCTGCGCGACAACAAACTCACGCTCCGGTCGCCGGCCGGCAAGACGTTCGCGATCGACGACTACGAAATCCCCATGCCGGACAGCCCGCGCCCGCTTCGGGTCGTCCACCGGTTCAAGGAGGACGCGGCGAAGGGGCTGGGCGACCCGACCGCGAAGGGGTGGGCGATCGTGTACGAGACGCCCGCCCCGCTCGTCGAAGTGAAGGTGCCGTTCGAGCTGAAGGACATCCCGCTGCCGTGAAGTCTGAATGTGGGACAGGCCTCCCGGCCTGTCGAACCAATGACAGGCCGGGAGGCCTGTCCCACATGAAGCGGTCGTTCCATAAGGATCGGGCACCCTTGTTCCGGATGTCGTGCCGTTCGCGATTTCCATCCCCCGCGGGTGCTATCATCGCTGTCAACCTCCACACTCAACACCCCGCAACCGCACATTCCACCCATGACCAGCCTTCCACTCGCGGTCGCGAACGCCGACACGGCCACGTTCGACTGCTCCTTCGGCCGCGGGTGTGAAGGCGTCTGCTGCCGGAACGGGCGGCCGAGCGTCACCGCCGCGGAACAGGCGGTCATCGAGTCGGTGCTGCCCCGCGTACTCCCGCTGCTCCGGCCGGAAGCGAAAAAGGTGCTCGAGGCGGACGGGTTCACGAGCGCCCGCACGAAACTCGGTCGGCCGATGGTGCGGGTGGTCGGCGGGTGGTGCGTGTTCTTCAACGGCGGGTGCGTGCTGCACACCGTCGGCTCGGAGGACGGCGACTCGTACCAGTACAAGCCGACGCAGTGCGCGCTGTTCCCGCTCGAAAAGGACGGGGGCAAGTGGTACGTGCGGCAGTGGGGGCTGGAGGGCGAACAGTGGGATCTGTTCTGCCTGAACCCGGCGAACAGCCCGCGCCCGGCGGTCGAGGCGCTCGCGCCGGAACTGGTTCTCGCGGGCAAACTGGACGCGGTCCCGCCGCCGCCCGCGGGGTGACCCACGCCGGACATTCCCCCGCCGCGCACGCAAAATGCACGCGCGCCACTTGACACAGCGGCCCCAAAGCAGAATGATTTCTCGTATTCCGTCCGGTCCGCGCGCCGCCGCGTCCGACCGGCCCACACCTTCACCGATCAGGTGCGCCATGGCGTCCCAAACCCCCCGTCGTCGCCGGCTCGAGGTCGAAGACATCGGGGACATCGCGGTCGTCAACTTCGTCGATAAGAAGATCCTGGACGAGCAGAACATCCAGATGATCGGCGACGACCTGTTCCGGCTGGTCGATGAACTCGGCCGGCGGAAGGTGCTGCTCAACTTCGGCAACGTCGAGTTCATGTCCAGCGCCGCGCTGGGCAAGCTCATCACGCTGCACCGCAAGCTCCAGGCCGTCCAGGGCAAGCTGGTGCTGTGCAAGATCGCCAAGGACATCCTCGACGTGTTCAAGATCACCAAACTGGACAAGATCCTCACCATCGCCACGGACGAGCAGGCGGGGCTGCAGTCGTTCTCCTGACCCGGCGTGCGGCGCGGGTCTCGCCCCGCGCCGGCGGCCGTCGGTCGAACCGTCAGCCCCCTTCTCAGCGGCCGGCACACATGGGCGTCGCGCAGATGGCCACCGAACTCATCATCACCAGCGACCTGGCCGAGGCGCGGCGCGTCCAGGAGCAGATCGAGGAGGCGCTCCAGGCGGCGGGCTACACCGAGCACGACATCTTCGCCATCAAGTTGGCCCTGGAAGAAGCCCTCGTCAACGCGATCAAGCACGGCAACCAGATGGACCCGGACAAGCGGGTGTTCGTGCGGTACCACGTCACCGCGGAGCGGTTCGACATCCGCATCACCGACGAGGGGTCCGGCTTCAACCCGGAAGACGTGCCCGACCCGACCGCCATCGAGAACCTCGAGCGCCCGTGCGGGCGCGGCCTGCTGCTCATGCGCGGGTTCATGACCGAGGTCGAGTACCACGGCCACGGTAACGTCGTCCGCATGTCCAAGGTGCGGGACGCGTCCGCTTCGTAACTCACTCGGCCCGCAGCAGGTCGTCCCACCCGGTCGCGGCCTCACTTCGTTCATTCCCACGCTCCGAACATTCCGATACACTCTTGTCGCGGCGCGAGCCGGTGCCTTTACGACTTTTGACTCTACGACCTTCGACGCGGATTGAAGATATGTCCCGCATGATGCAGCAGTACCACGACGCGAAGGCCCAGCATCCGGGGATGATCGTCCTGTTCCGTAACGGCGACTTCTACGAACTCTTCGAGGACGACGCGGAACTCGGCTCCCGCGTCCTTGGCATCACCCTCACCAAGCGCGACGGCTCCATCCCGATGGCCGGCGTGCCGGTCCACAAACTCGAACACTACCTCGGCATCCTGCTCCGCGCCGGGCACCGGGTCGCGGTGTGCGAGCAGATGGAGGAGCCGGACCCGAAGAAGAAGATCATCCACCGCGAGGTGAACCGGATCGTCACGCCCGGCACCGTCACCGACGACCTCCTCCTCGACCCGCGGGCGCCCAACCACCTCGTCGCGCTCGCCGCCGGGAAGCCGGGCGTGTTCGGCCTCGCGTGGGTCGATCTGTCCACCGGGTTCTTCTCCGCGGCCGACGTACACGCCCCGCGACTGGCCGACGAACTCTCGCGGCTGAACGCGTCGGAGTGCCTGTGCGCCGAGTCGCTCACGGCGGTCATCGCCCAGGCCGCGGGGACGTACCTGCCGAAGAGCCGCGTCGCCCGCCCGGACTGGACGTTCGACCCCTCGACCGCGCTCGCGGCGCTCAAGACGCACTTCGCGGTCGGCACGCTCAGCGGGTTCGGCTTCGACGACGGGCAGCCGTGTCTGGTCGCGGCCGGCGCGGCGATCATCTACCTTCAAGAGACGCTGAAGGCGAGCCTCGCACACATCCGCCGGCTGCGGCCCCACCGGGCGGACGCGCTGCTCACGCTCGACGAGGTGACGCGGCGCAGCCTCGAACTCACCCGCACGCTCCGCGACAGCCAGCGCGACGGCTCGCTGCTCTCGGTGCTGGATCGCACCGTCACGTCAATGGGCGCGCGGCTGCTTCACGATAGCGTGCTCGCGCCGCTCACCGACCTCGTCGCGATCAACGCGCGACTGGACGCGGTGGAAGAGTTGCTGAAGGATCATTCGCTCCGCCGCAGCGTGCGCGAACACCTCGAAAGCTGCGCGGACATTCAGCGGCTCACCACGCGCGTCTCCACCGCGAAGGCCGGGCCGCGCGACCTGTCGGCCATCGCCCGCACGCTCCGCAAGTTGCCCGCGGTGAAGGCGAAGCTCGCCGGCCGCCGGTCGCCGCTGCTTCAAGAGCTGGAGAAGCGGCTCGAACTGTGCCCGGACATCCGCGAGTTGCTCGACAAGGCGATCGAGGAAGACCCGCCGCACATCGCGAAGGAAGGCGGCGTCATCCGACCGGGCTTCAGCGCGGAACTGGACGAACTCCGCACGCTCGCGACCGACGGCAAGAACTGGATCGCCCGCTACCAGGCGCAGGAAATCACCCGCACCGGCATCGCGAGTCTGAAGGTGGGTTACAACGAGATCGACGGCTACTACCTCGAAATCACCAACGCGAATGAGACGAAGACGCCGGCGGAGTACAAGCACCAGAAGACGCTCAAGAACGCGAAGCGGTACTACACGCCGGCGCTGCGCGAGTACGAGGAGAAGGTGGTCACGGCGCAGGACAAGAGCCGGGCGCTAGAGCTTCAACTGTTCCTGCAACTGCGCGATCAGGTCGCCGCCCAAACCCCGCGCTTACTGAACACGGCGGAAGTGCTCGCGGCGCTCGACCTGCTCGCCGCGCTGGCGGAACTCGCGGCGGCGCGGAACTACGTCCGCCCGGTGCTGGTAGAGGAACCGATCCTCGACATCAGGGACGGCCGGCACCCGGTTCTCGACCAGGTTCTCCCGCCGGGCACGTTCGTCCCCAACGACGCGACCTTCGGCCCCGACGACGGCACGTTCTGGCTCGTCACCGGCCCGAACATGGCCGGCAAGAGCACGTTCCTTCGGCAAGTCGCGCTCATCACGCTCATGGCGCACGTCGGCAGCTTTGTACCGGCGAAGTCGGCGAAGATCGGCCTGACCGACCGCATCTTCACGCGTGTCGGGGCGAGCGACGAACTGAGCCGCGGCCAATCGACGTTCATGGTCGAAATGACCGAGGCCGCGAACATCCTGAACAACGCGACCCCGCGGAGCCTCGTGATTCTGGACGAGATCGGCCGCGGGACGAGTACCTACGACGGCGTGTCGCTGGCGTGGGCGATGACCGAGTACCTGCACGGCGCGGTCGGCTGCCGGTCGC
>JAYUBA010000176.1:0-2488 GCA_043741075.1 Frigoriglobus sp. | reverse complement strand
CGCCGAGAGCTACCACAACCAGCGCCGCATCCTGGACGAGCTTGTGAGCACCTACGTCGTGCCGCAGATCATCGACCCGCTGGCGAAGGCGATCAGCGCGAAGCAATAAGCGGGGGGCGAACGGGGGGCGAACCGATGGCGTACAGCGACTTCGACCTGCGGAGAGTCGTCGAGGACTTCGGCCTGACCCAGGTTCACAACTTGGACCTGTTCGCGGGCGTACCGCCGGTGGAGCCGAGCGATGAGTTGCGAAAGTGGCTGGAAGAATTCGCGCCGGTGGCATTCGGTTTGGGGTCGGCACGCGGTCGTGGCGCGGCGGTCATATTCCCTATTCTGGCTGAGTCGAAGCGACGCGCATCCGGGCCGGTGACGGTTGCCTCGACGGTGCGCTTTGATGTCGATGAAGAACGCGGACTGACTGGGGTTTTCGACTACCTGATGACCCGCACGCAGACCGTGTACATCATCCGCCGGCCAACCTTCGCGGCAGTCGAGACGCCGTGGGAATTTCTGACTCCCGGCCTGGGTCAGTGCGCGGCGAATTTGGTTGCGCTCCGTCTCTACAACCAAAAAGACGGGGCCGAACGATCCGCCGTGTACGGTTGCGCAACGAGTGGGAATGTCTGGCGGTTCCTCAAACTCGAAGCGGACACGCTGTTCATCGACAAGACCGAGTACCATCTCAGTAACCTGCCCGCCATCCTCGGCATCCTGGTGAGCATCGCCGGAGCCGCGCCGCCGGTGTAACGTTCGCCCGCTCCGCCACGATCCGAAGAGCGCCCGTAGCCGGCTACGGGCGCTCTTCGTTTGATGAACCTATCCCCTCTCCTACCCAATCCGAGCATTCACCCATGACGACCGCCGGACCCGCCCTTTCCTCGTTCGCCCGCGGGCTGATCGCGGAGACCGCGTTCGACGTGCTCGCGGTGGCGCGCAAACTGATGGCCGGCGGCAAGGACGTGATCGCGCTCCAGATCGGCGACTCGCCGTTCCCCACCACCGCCAGCGCGATTAAGGCCGCACACGCGGCCATCGACGCGGGCCTCACCCACTACTGTCCGTCGCTCGGCCTGCCGGAGTTCCGCGAGACGATCGCGCGCACCGTGAACGCGGAGTTCGGCATCCCGGCGACCGCCGAGAACGTGGTGGTCGGCCCCGGTGCGAAGGTGTTCGAGACGTACTTCTGCGAAGCGTTCCTCGAACCGGGCGACGCAGTGCTGGTGTTCCAGCCGGCGTTCCCGACGTTCGAGCCGAACATCCGCCGCCGCGGCGCGCGCCCGGTGTACGTGCCGCTCCGCCAGGAGAACCAGTTCCGGCCCGACATCGCGGCCATCGAGACGTTCGTGAAGTCCGAACCGCGTGCCCGCGGCATCTTCCTCAACTTCCCGCACAACCCGACCGGCGGCGTCGCCACCCGCGACGACCTGAAGGCCATCGCGGGCATCGTTCGCGGGACGAACGTCGCGGTGTTCAGCGACGAGCCGTACTGCCACATGGTGTGGGGCGGCAAGCACCACAGCATCCTCGCGGAACCGGGGATGATCGGGCAGTGCGTCGGGGCGTACACGTTCTCGAAGAGTTACAGCATGAGCGGGTGGCGGTGCGGCTACATGGTCGCGTCCCCGCGGGTCGCTCAGATCGTCGGCAAGATGATTAACACGTCGCTCTCGTGCGTCCCGCCGATCGTGCAGATGGCCGGCAAGGCCGCGCTCGAACACGACGCGGCGGAGCGCGACGCGGTAATGGCGAAGTTCCACACGAAGGTGGAACTGTTGGTGGCCGAGCTTCGCAAGGTTCCCGACGTGACCGTGCTGATGCCGGCGGGCACGTTCTACGTGTTCCCCCGCGTCGCCCCGATCTGCGAGCGGCTCGGGATCACCTCGCACGGCTTGGCGATGTACCTCTTAGAAGGGGCGGACGACAAGCGCGGTGTGGCGTGCCTGGGCGGCGAGTGCTTCGGCGCGGCGGGCCAGGGGTTCATCCGGTTCAGCTGCGCCGAGCCGGACGAGCGGTTGGTGGAAGCGGTCGCGTTCTTCGCCGACGCCGTGACGCGTACCGATCAGGTGAATGCGTACCTGGAATCGCACCCGAAGTATCGTGTAAACTGATAGGGGAGAGGACGATGCCCGACTGGGTTACCGACTACCTGAAACAGTCGCCGACGCTGGGCGTCTGTCTCCTCGTCGTCTACTTCGCTTGGCAAACCACGCGGGCCTTCCAGCGTCAGTTTTTGGAGTTGCTTCAGAAGTCACACGACGCACATCTCGCGTCCAAAGACGCGGAGATCGCGCGGTTCCGCGAAGATTTGGACGCGGCGCGGAAGGAGCGGGACAAATTGCAGCGTCAGCTCAACCAGTCGAGGGACAAGTCGTGACGAACTACCTCATTACTCAGGCTATCAACATCACGGTGTTGATCGTCTTCACGCTCCTTCTCGTGCTGCGCTCGCGGACCGAGTTCAAGCGGCATACCCGCGCACTTGAGGAGG
>JAYUBA010000175.1:0-2488 GCA_043741075.1 Frigoriglobus sp. | reverse complement strand
GTTGGTGCCGGTGTCGCCGCCCGGCCCCGGCGGTTGGCCGCCCGCGTCCGGCCGGGTCGGGTCGTTGCGGATCTGGCGCTTCGACTGCTCGTCCGCCCGCTGCTGCATCTCCTCCATCCGCTTCTTAAGCCGCTCCCGCAGCCGCCCCACGAACCCCTTCGGCTTCTCCTGTCGCGCGGCTTCGATGGCCGCCGCGGCGGTCGGGCTGAGGTTGCTGGTGCCGGTCGCCTTGCCGTTCGCGTCCGGCTTCGGGTCGTCGCCCGCGTCGATCTTCGGCTTCGGGATGAACTGCCGCTCGATGATCGCCCACCCGGTGCTGACGATGAAGTACAGCGCCAGCCCGGCCGCCACCTTGTAGAAGAACACCGCCATCATCACCATCATCATCTTCATCATCATCCGCTGCTGCTCGGCCTGCGGGTCGGTCGAGGGCGGCATCATCTTCGCCTGCTGGTACAGCATCAGCCCCACGGCCAAGAGCGGCAGCAGGTTGAAGAACGGCCCCAGGTAGATGAAGCTGCCGATGTCCTCCGGCGTGCTGATGTACGGGATGCCCTCGGTCCACCACGCGAGCATGTCCGGGGCGGCCAGGTTGTCGATCCACAGGAACGAGTCGAGCCGGAAGAACACGCTCTCCTGGAGGCAGAAGTACAGGCCCATCATGATCGGCATCTGGGCGAGCAGCAGCAGGCACCCGCCCATCGCGGCGAACGGGTTGGCCCCGTTCTGCATCATCAGCCGCGTCTTCTCGCGGTTGTACGTGCTCAGGTCGTCCTTGTGCTTCTCGTACAGCGCCTCGAACTGCGGCTGCAACCGCTTCTGCACCTCCATCATCTTCATGCTCATCGCGGTCTGCTTGCGGCTCGGGTAGAACAGCATGAGCCGGACGCACACGGTGAGCACCACGATGCACAGCGCCCACATCGTGAACACCGTGTGGATCTGCGCGAGCAGCCAGTGCATCACGTTGGTGAACAGGATGACCAGGTCGGTCCAGTAGATGAAGCTGGCGAACCGGCCGAGCCAGGTGTCCGAGCGGAAGTCGGTGATCGTCTGGAGGGTGAGGGCGTCCTTGTACCGGTCCACGAGGGCGGGATCGACGGCCCGGTCGCCGGTCATGAGCTTGAGCAGCCGCACCTTCGCCGGGCCGTTGTAGAGCAGGTAGCTGTGCGCCACCTTCTGCCCCGGCTCCAGGTCGATGGTCTCGGACGCGGCCCGCACCGTAATGTCGTCGAAGTACGGCAGGTTCGGGTCCTGGGTCTTGTCGAACGGCAACTCGGTGGTGGCGCGGACGTACGCCCACGGGTTCCTCACCCCCCGCTCGAACGAGTCGTCGGCCCGGTCGTCCACCGCGACGCCGGACGCGAAGGACTGGTTCGCCGCCACCATGTACTTGAACTGGTTGTCGCCGCGGGTGACGACCTCGCCGCCGCGCTTGGCCCCGATGCCGGCCGCGTCCTCGTACTGGCGGCGGGGCGTGCCCTTCTTGTCCGTCCAGCCGATGATGCCGACGCGGTACAGGCTGGTGTACCACTGGCCCTCGATCGGCAGCCCGCGCGGGCCGGAGATCTGGAGCCGCGTCGCCCCGCTCCCCTTCGCCGCGCCCGGCACCTTCAGCTTCTCGATCTCGACCCGCAGCCCGACGTGGTAGTCCTTCGGCCCCAGCGTGTAAATCTTGCGGAGCTTGAGGTGGTGCGGTGCCCCCGCGAGCTTGTCGGTCTCGAACGCCATCTGGTGTTCGCCGGTCGGGAGCACGAGCACCTTCGGCTGCCCCTTCTCGTCCTTGTACCCGTCGGCGCACACCCAGTTCTCCTCGCCGAGGAGCGGGTCGGGGAACTTGTCTTCGGGCGTGGCGTAGTGGAAGACGGCGAACGCCGGGTCGGCGAGGACGACGCCCGCGGGCACCTTGCCCGGCTGGAGGTTCGGCGGCACGTAGTCCTCGCGCAACGGCTTCGCGCGCGGGTGCGGGACGCCGGGGACGAGGTGGAGCGGCACGCCCGTCTTGGTGGGGTTACCGTTGGCGTCCTTCTCCTTCACCTCGCGGCCGAGGCGGTCGGCCTGATCGAACCGCGGGAGAATGACCTGTTGCACGCCGCCGCTCTGGGTGGTGAGCAGCAGTTGGTTGTAGAACGATTTGTCGCCGAGCGCGATGAGCGTGGGGCGCTCGCGGGGCGGGGGCGGGGGCACCGCCGGGCCGAGCTTGGGCGGCTCCTTCGGCCCTTCGACGGGCTTCGCGTCCTTGTCCTTCTTGGCCTGCTCGTCCTTCTTCTGGTCGTCCACCGCCGCCGGGTTCGCGTCGCCCTTCTTGTTGTCCTTCTTCGGCAGGTTCTTGTCCGCCTGCTGCCACAGGAAGAACATCGTCCCCGCGAGGAACATGAAGACGGTGACGTTTAAGGCGTTCTTGCGCATGAGTGCGGTCAATAAGGGAGCGCGGACGTACAGGAGTCATCTTACGAAACCACAAGCCCGCGGACGGCCGTCCGCGGGC
>JAYUBA010000174.1:0-2489 GCA_043741075.1 Frigoriglobus sp. | reverse complement strand
CCCTCACCCGGCGGCGAAGCGCCGCCACCCTCTCCCGCAAGGGGAGAGGGCCGGAGAGTTGCCCCGTCTTCGGGGAGAGGTCGCGGCGCTTCGCACTGCGGACTGCTACACCACACGGGCCGTCACCTTCTCCCGCTCCAGGTGCTCGATCAACTCGCGCGCCTCGCCGAACGTCAGCCCCTCCGCCAGCGTGAAGCCCCCGCCCGTCAGCGCCGCGGCGGCTTCCTCCTGCGAGCAGTTGCGGATCGTCCGCACCAGCGGGAGCAGCGCCTCCGTCGCCGTCACCGGGTACGCGTCCACCACCGCGCGGTGAACCGCGGGCGGGTGCTGGAGCCGCAGGAGCCGCTCGTAGTCGCGCATCTCGGCCACCACGGTCAGCTTGTCGCCCGCCTTCAGCCGGTAGCCGCGGACCGCGCCGAGGTCGTGCCCGCCGAGCGCGACCGGCAACAGCGCGTAGTCGAGGGTCAGCGCGCGGAGCGACTTCCCGTTCAGGTGGTCGTCGGCGTCATTCACGACGAGGTCGATGACGATGAGCGTGCTACCCGCGGCGGTGACGAGCGCCTGCACCCGGTTGCCGTACACCGCGGCGGCGAACGCCGGGGCCGCGAGCGCCGGCACCGACACCGCGTTGGTGATGTCGGCCGACTCCCGCACGGCCTCGGCGAAGTCCGGGTCGCTGAGCCGCACCACCACCCGCTGCTTCGGGTTCATCTCGCGCACCAGCAGCGCGATCTCGATGTTCCCCAGCTCGCTCGACGTGGCCGCGATGACCGCCTTCGCGGAGTCCGCCCGCGCCTGCCGCAGCACCTCGGGCACGGTCGCGTCGCCGACGAACACCGGCACGCCCATGCGCCGCACGGTCTCGAGGAACTGCCCGTCGGCCGCGCTGTCGATGGCGACCAGGCGCTCGCCCATCGCGGTCAGTTCCTGCACCAGCCGGTAGCCGACGTTCCCCAGCCCGCAGATCACGATGTGCCCGCCGTCGGGCACGCGGCGCACCTCGAGCGCGCCGCCGAGCCGCGCGCGGATCAGGTAGTTCGTCAGAATGGCGGTGAACCCGGCGATGAGCGCCGCGCCGGCCAACTTCAGCACGCTCAGGAACACCTTCGCCCACTCCGGCCGGTTCTCGCCGTGCAACTCGCTGCCCGTCGCCACGACGGTAACCGTCTGGTACAGGCCGTCGCCCCAGCCGAGGTCGAAACCGTACCGGAAGACCAGCGTACTCACGAGGAGGGTGACGAACAGCACCGGCGTGATGATCTTCACCGACAGATCGACTTCGACCAGCGTGCGGCGGGCGGTGCGGAGCCACCGGCGGACCGCCCCGGCCCACTTCACGCCCGGCAGCAGGTCGCCGCGGAGCTTCTGCTGGAGCCGCTGAATCGCCTGCGGCGGCCCGCACACCACGAGCCGGTCGCCCGGTGACAGCGCGGCGTCACCGCTCACCGCCTGGAGCAGGAGCGGCGGGCCGACCGCGGGGACGTGCGCGAGCGGGATCAGGCCGTGTTCGCCCGCGAGGTCGGCGATCCGCTTGCCGACCAGATCGGAGCCGTCCGCCGCGACCAGTTCGGAAATCTGCCGCGCGCCGTCGTCCAGCTTGAACGCGCCGAGCGTGTCGCCGCTGACGGCGGTGAGCGCCATGACCGGGGCGACGAGCGCGGACACGCTCATCGCGACGGTGTTCTTCACGGCCCCGGTGAACCGCGCGATGAGGTTCTGGTTGAACATGCGGACCACGAGCCGCGCGTCCGGGTTCATGCGGCGCGCGAGCAGCGCGGTGGAGATGTTCACGAGGTCGTCGGACGTGACGATGACGACCGCGCGGGCCGTTTTCACCCCGGCGTGTTCCAGCAACTCCGGCCGCCGGCAGTCGCCCTTGAAGAACGTGGCACCCGCGAGGGCGGGGTCGTCCGGCGCGGCGTTCAGGTCGATGACGACGGTCGGCAGGCCCGCGGCGCGGAGCGAGTCGAGCACGCGCCGCCCCACCCGCCCCAGGCCGCACAGCACCACCGGGCGTTCCATTCGGTTGCCTCTTCGGTTGCGGCGAGTCCCACACAGCGGATAATAGAGCCGACCGCGGCTCCCCTACCACGCTATTCGGACGGGCGGCGATGAAGTTAGACGATCAGGTGTGTTATTGCTTCCACGTGTCGCGGCGGAAGCTCGTGAACTGGGTGCGGCAGAACGGGCCGAAGGTGCCGAGTCAGCTCTCGATGTGCGGCGGCGCGGGCACCGGGTGCGGGTGGTGCATCCCGTTCCTGAAGCAGATCTTCCGGCAGGGGGCGGGCGGCACCGGGGGCGGCTGCGCGGCGTGCGAACCGGTGCCCGATGACACGCTCGACGCGCTCACGCCGGAGGAGTATGCGGCGCTGCGTGCAGATTATGTGAAAGCCGGAAACGGCACCCCGCCGCCGGGCGCGGAACCGCTCCCGGAGTCGAAGGAGTCAAATGAAGAACTAACCACAGAGGCACAGAGACACAGAGAAGAC
>JAYUBA010000173.1:0-2491 GCA_043741075.1 Frigoriglobus sp. | reverse complement strand
GCGGCGCGGGCGCCTTCGGCGGGCGGGGCTTCAGCGCGCCCTGCTGTTCCGGCGGCAGCGCGGCGCGGCCCTCGAGGCACGCGTCGGCCAGTTTGGCGAGGATCACCTCGATGGACCGGATGCTGTCGTCGTTGCCGGGGATCGGCAGGTCCACGGGGTCCGGGTCGCTGTCGGTGTCGATGAGCGCGACGGTGGTGATGCCCATCCGCTTCGCCTCCTTCACCGCGATGTGTTCCTTGTTCGGCCCGACGATGACCAGCGCGTCCGGCGGCTTGATCATGTCGCGGATGCCCATCAGGTTCCGCCGGATCTTCAGCAACTCGCGGCTCAGGGTCGAGATCATCTTCTTCGAGTGCGTGCGGATGTCCGACGTGTCCGGCGCGAGGGCCGGGTCGAGCTTGCCCGCGTCGGTCATGAGGCCGGCGATGTACGTGTTCAGGTCCACCTTGTTGACGTTCTCGCCGGCCGGGAGCCACATGGCTTCGAGTTCCTGAAGCCGCTTCAACCGGTTGCGGATCGTGCGGTAGTTCGTGAGGGTGCCGCCCAGCCAGCGCTCGCTGACGAACGGCATCCCGCACCGCTGCGCCTGCTGTTCGACGATCTCTTTGGCCTGACGCTTGGTGCCGACGAACATCACCAGCCCGCCGCGCCCGACCACCTGCGACAGGTAGCGAATCGCGCGGAGAAGCCCGCGAACGGTCTCGCGCAAGTCGATGATGTGAATGAGGTTGCGCTTGCCGTAGATGTACGGGCGCATCTTCGGGTTCCACTTGCTGGCGCGGTGGCCGTAGTGGACGCCCGCTTCGAGGAGCACTTTCACGTCTACGAGAGGCACGGCAACTCCTTCGAGGACTCGGCACCGATCACGCGCAGGTTTGGCATGACGAGGCACAGCCTCCGACCGGGGAAAGATTCGCCCCCAACACGGTTTCTGGGGCGGCCTGACCGGGCGCGAGCGCGCAGCGGCGCGCGCAACCCGGAAGCTCGTAATATAAGCTTCGGCGGAATATCGTCCAACCCACTTGACGCGTTTCTTCGCACCGATGTCATTGGAACGCTCACACCCGCGACTGATCCCCGTCCTCGACGTGATAAACGGCCGGGTCGTGCGCGCCGTGGGCGGAAGAAGGAACGAATACCGGCCGCTCGTCAGCACGCTGACGGATTCCACGGAGGTGTACCCGGTGGCGATGGCGCTCGTCACCGCGGTCGGGCGGTTGGAACTCTACCTCGCGGACCTCGACGCGATCCGCGGGTTCTTCGACATCAGCCCCGAAGTCAACGAGTTCGCGTTCTGGGTGGACTTCCCCATCTGGCTCGAACTCGGAGCGAGTGCGCGGAAGGGGGTGGAGTTCCTCGCCTCGGCACCCGGCCTCCGGCCGGTCGTCGGTCTTGAGACCGCAGGTTCGCCGAGTGTGTTGACGGGCGCGGTTGCCGGCGTGGCCGCCCCGGTCGCGTTCTCACTCGACCTGCGCGACGGCGAACTGATGGGCGATTGGTCGAAGTGGGGCGCGGCCCACTCGCGCGACGCGATCGCCGTCGCCCGCACCGCGATCGGCGCGGGCGCGAAGGCGCTCATCGTGCTGGACGTGGCCCGCGTCGGCACCGGAACCGGGGCCGGCACGGAACCGCTGCTCCGCGCGATCCGCGACGAGTTCCCGGATGTCGATCTGATCGCGGGCGGCGGCGTGCGGACGTGGGCCGATGTGGACCGACTCGGCGAGGCCGGCGCGACCGGCGTGCTGGTCGCCTCCGCGCTCCACGACGGGACGTTGAAGCTGCCGCGCGGATGACGCTCTTGGGCCGCTTGCGGCTTCGCGGGAAGCGCGTCGATGCGTGAGGCGCGGTTCCCGCGAAGCCGCAAACGGCCCAAAAGAGCAAAGCACTACGAAGAGGCCAGCTTCGTGAGCGCCTCATCTCTCACGCGGTACACCGTCCACTCGTCCATCGGCTTCGCGCCGAGCGACTTGTAGAACTGAATCGACGGCTCGTTCCAATTCAGCACCGACCACTGGACGTGCCTACAGCCGCGCTCCACCGCGAGCTTCGCCAGCGCCGCCAGCGCCGCCAGCAGCGCCTTGCCGTAGCCCTTCCCGCGCGCCTCCGGGGTCACGAACAGGTCTTCGAGGTAGATGCCCGGCCGGCCGCCGAACGTCGAGTAGTTGTGGAAGAACAGCGCGAACCCGACGACCGTGCCCGCGTCCTCCGCCATCAACACCTCGGCGTAGGGCCGCGGGCCGAACAGGTGCGCGCGGAGGTCGTCTTCGTTCAGCACGACCGCGTGTACGAGCCGCTCGTACTCCGCCAAATCACGGATAAGCTGGGCGATGATCGGTACGTCGGCGGGCGCCGCGGGGCGGATCATGGGTGCCTTTCTCTTGATGTGGGGCAGGCCCAGGGCGTGCGCACTATATCTGCCTTGAAAATCGAGGATTTCCAGAATTCGGAGGCCAGCGATTAGCTGGTTTCAGCGGTAGTGGTCGCTCAAAAC
>JAYUBA010000172.1:0-2496 GCA_043741075.1 Frigoriglobus sp. | reverse complement strand
CGCGAGGGCTACTTCCGCCAGTACCTCAACATCGACGGCTGGCAGCAGGAGCGCTACCCGGAGAACGACTTCTTCACGCTCCCGCTGGTGCCCGAACTCGACGCGGGCGGCAAGCCGGTCATCGTCAAGGTTCAGCTCCCCGGCCGCGAACTGGCGCTGCGCGTCTGGCACATCCAGGTCGGACGCGTGCCGCTCTACCTGCTCGACGCGAACATCCCGGAGAACTCCGCCGCGGACCGGGCGATCACCTCACAACTCTACGGCGGCGACCTGCACAACCGCATCCAACAGGAGATCGTGCTGGGCATCGGCGGCATCCGCGTGCTGCGGGCGCTGGGCCGGATGCCGACCGTCTGTCACATGAACGAGGGGCACGCGGCGTTCACCGGACTGGAGCGCATCCGCCTGCTCATCGAGGAGCACGGGCTGGACTTCGCGACCGCGTTCGAGGCGGTGAAGGCGGGCACGTGCTTCACCACGCACACGCCGGTGCCGGCCGGCAACGACGCGTTCCCGATGCCGATGATCGAGCAGTACCTCGGCGAGTACATGGCGAAGATGGGCGTAGACCGCGCCGCGCTCGCGGCGCTCGGCCGGCAGCACCCCGGCAACGAGCAGGAGCCGTTCGGCATGACGGTGCTGGCGCTGCGCCTGGCGAACACGTCCAACGGCGTGAGCAAGCTCCACGGGAGCGTGTCGCGGGGCATGTGGAAGGACCTGTGGCCGGACCTGCCCGTCGCCGAGGTGCCGATCACCAGCATCACCAACGGCGTCCACACGCAGAGCTGGCTCGCGCCAGAAGTCGCGCTGCTGTACGACCGCTACCTGGGCATCCAGTGGGAGGAGCGGCCGACCGACTTCGCCATCCGGAAGCGGGTCGATCACATCCCCGACGGCGAACTGTGGCGGACGCACGAGCGCGGGCGCGAGCGGCTGGTCGCGGTGGCCCGCGCGCGGCTGAAGGCGCAGCTCAAGCGGCGCGGGTCGCCGCCGTCGGAGGTGGACGGGGCCGACGAGGTGCTCGACCCGGACGCGCTCACCATCGGCTTCGCCCGCCGGTTTGCCACCTACAAGCGCGGCGACCTCGTGTTCCGCAACTTCGAGCGGCTGGTGTCGATCCTCAACAGCAAGGACCGGCCGGTTCAGATCATCTTCGCCGGCAAGGCGCACCCGCAGGACCGCGGCGGCAAGGAACTGATCCAGCGCGTCGTCCAACAGTCGCGCAAGCCGGAGTTCCGCAAGCGGGTCGTGTTCATCGAGGACTACGACATGAACGTCGCGCGGTACCTGGTGCAGGGCGTGGACGTGTGGCTGAACAACCCGCGCCGCCCGCTCGAAGCCAGCGGCACCAGCGGGATGAAGATTTGCGGCAACGGCGGGCTGAACCTGTCGATCCTCGACGGCTGGTGGGTCGAAGGGTACGACGGCGACAACGGGTGGGCGATCGGCGCCGGCGAGGAGTACACGGACCTCGCGTACCAGGACGAGGTGGAGAGCCGCGCGCTCCTGGACCTGATCGAGCAGGACATCGTCCCGGCGTTCTACAAGCGGGACGCGGGCGGGGTGCCGCGCGAGTGGACCCGCCGCATGAAGCGGTCGATCATGAGCCTGGTGCCCGTGTTCAACACGAACCGCATGGTGGAGCAGTACACCGAGCGGTGCTACGTGCCCAGCGCCCGGCGGGCCGCCAAACTCAGCGCCGATCACCTGAAGGCCGCGAAGGAACTGGCCGGGTGGCGCCGGCGGGTGACGGCCGACTGGCACCAGGTGAAGATCGAGAGCGTGGACGCCCCGACGAGCGAGCTGATGCGGGTCGGGGGCAGCTTCCCGGTGAAGGTGCGCGTCCGCCTGGGGCCGTTCAAGCCGGACGAGGTGGAGGTGCAACTGTGCCACGGCGTGCTGGACGCGATGGGCGACCTCGCCGAGTCGAAGGCGCTACCGCTGTCCGCGAACGGGTCGGTGACGAACGACGGCGTGCTGTTCACCGGCGACCTGCCGTGCCGGGCGAGCGGTCAGTTCGGGTTCAGCGTCCGCGTGCTGCCGAAGCACGCGAACCTGCCGCACTCGTTCGAGCCGGGCCTCGTGACGTGGGGGTGATTGCGTTTTGTGACGTGGGGCACGCGGCCCGCGTGCCCTTCGCAAGGCACGCGGGCCGCGTACACCACGAACCCGGCACATTCGGACCAGTCCGCCCCACCCGCGCGCACACCGTCGGGTCCGGTGCCGCACCGCGACTTCACTTCATTCGCCCGCCGCGGCGGTTCCGATACTCCACTCGCTCCCGCAACGGAGCGCGGGCGGCAGCGAGCCGCCCACCCACCCCTCGCCCGTTCATGGAAGGACCGACCCGTGCGCAAGCTCATTCTCGCCTTCGTCATCGCCACCCTTACCCTCAGCGCCGCCTCCGGCTGCCGCTCGTCCGGCGGTAGCGGGTGCTCCTCCTGCGGGAAGTAGTTTCTTGAGTCTCAAGTCATAACGTCGCAAGTCGTAAAGTCG
>JAYUBA010000171.1:0-2496 GCA_043741075.1 Frigoriglobus sp. | reverse complement strand
GCCGGGCAGCGCGTACCGCTGCGCGATCTCCCAGATGCGCTCGATGAACGTGTCGCCCAGCGCGCCGGCCACCCCGCCGCCGACCACGATCACTTCGGGGCTGATGAAGTTGACCAGGCCGCCGAGCGCCGCGCCCAGCGCGCGGGCCGCGTCGTCCACCAACTGCACCGCGACCGGGTCGTCCTTCTGATAGTACTCGGCCAACTGCGAGCTGCGGACGCCCGACAGGTCCACGCCCTTCCACTCCTTGCGGACCCGCTTCGGGGCGTCGTCCAGGATCTCCTTCGCCCGCTTCATCATGTACTTGCGGCCGGCGATACCTTCGAGTTCCGTGCCCCGGCGCCAGTGGACGATGAGGTGGCCGATCTCGCCCGCGTTGCCGTTGAACCCGGTGAACAACTCGCCGTTGAGGATCATCCCGCCGCCGACGCCGGTGCCGACGAACACGCCAAGCACGTTCTTCGCGCCCTTCGCGGCCCCGTGGGCGAACTCGCCGTAGGTGCCCATGCGCACGTCGTTTTCGACGACCAGCGGCCAGCGCCACGCGGGCGGCATGAGCGGGCGGAGGTCCACGTCGCGCCAGTCCAGGTTCGGGGCGAACTTGACGCGGGTGGTGCCCAGTTCGATCTGGCCGGGGATGCCGATGCCCATTCCGCGGATCTGGCCCGGATCGACGCCCGCCTCCTTGACGACCGCCTCGACGCCCTGGACGATGCGCGCGAATACGCCCGACGGCCCGCCCTCCGCGGAGGTCGGGTTCTTCGAGCGCGCGAGGAGTTTGAGGTCGTCGTCGAACAGGCCGGACAGGATTTTGGTCCCGCCGAGATCGACGCCGAGCCAGTAACCGGTGCTCATGCCGGGCTTCCGCGAGTAGAGTTTGTCCGGTCGTGGATCACGAGCCGTCCTGGCGACGATTATTGTAAGACCGGGAAGGACTTACGCAACGAGAAAGGGAGCGAAGGTCAAGTGAAATGTGGTGCCGTCGCGCTTCGCGCGTTCTTCACAAACCGGGCTACCTTGTCCGGGTCCTTGACGCCCGGCGCACTCTCGACTCCGCTCGCCACGTCCACGCCCCACGGGCGCACGAGCGCGACCGCTTCCGCGACGTTCTCCGGCGTCAGCCCGCCCGCGAGCACGAGCGGCACGCCGGCATCGAAGCCGCGGAGCAGTTCCCACGGCGCGCGGTGCCCGGTGCCGCCCATCTGTCCCTCGACGTGCGAGTCGATGAGTACCGCGGCGGGCGTGCGGCCGAGCGCGCGGGCGGCGTCCACGAACCGCCGGACGCGATCGAGACCGGCCGCGTCCTTCACCCGGAACGCGGGGACGTGTGCGAACGGGAACGCGTCTTCCGCTGGCGACGGGTCGTCGTAGGTCTGCACGCCGCGGAGGCCGAGTTGGTACGCGACCGCACACACCTGCCGGAGCGGCATCCCGACGAACACGCCGACGGCCGCGGTGAACGCCGGCAGCGCGCGGACGAGCGCCGCGGCCTGCTGCGGGGTGACGTACCGCGGCGACTGTGGGTAGAAGTTCAGCCCGACCGCGTCGGCCCCGGCATCGGCCGCGAACCGCGCGGCGGCGGGTGTGGTGACGCCGCAAATCTTGATGCGAACCATGCGCTCAGTCTACGCGGCCGGCGGCTGAATGGGCGGCGCGGTTCGCTCGCCTGGGAGCGTGAAGAGGTCGGCGACCTTGATCGTCAGCCCCGGCATATCATCGGCGCCGGTGAGTTCGCCGTCTTCTTTGACGACTTCCATGCTCCGATTCGGCCGGTGGACGGTCACATTGCGCTCTTCGTAGTCCACCTGCCAGACGACTTTCACGCCGTTCGTCAGGTACTCCTGAATCTTCGCGTTCATGCGGCCGGGGCGGTCGTTCGGGGAGGACACTTCCACAGCCAACACGGGCGGAATGTCGCCCCATTTGGGATGCATGTCCTCGAACTTGTTTACGTCGCTGAAATAGGCGACATCGGGCCCGATCACGGAATCGGGATCATCACCGAGTGCGATGCCCGAATCGTTGCTCACCACGTACCCTTTTCGGGTCGCCCTCGCGTAGAGTTGCAACTCGAAAGCGACGAGCGCGGCAACGGTGCCATGCGGTTTCGTTGGGCGTGACACTTCGACAACCTCCCCTCGGATGAGTTCGAAGTCGCGGTCCTGGTTCTCCGGACGGTGGACGAACTCCCAGAACTCGTCGGCGGTCATCAGCTTCTTCGCGGTGCCCGGCGTGGCGGTGGACATGTTCACCTCCTTCGTAGTGCGTGCAGTGTACCCGCGGTGTGGGCACCGGGCCAAGCCCAACGCGGTGCGGGCACGCTCCGCTAAACGTCACGGCTACACTCATCACTCGCACTCACACTTCTCACTCGTCGTCCTTCTTCACGGCCTTCAGCGGCAGGTAGAACGCGGCCCGCACCGGCGGCGGGCACGCGCTGCGGTCGCCCCGCACCGCCTTCCAGATGATCTCGTTGAACAGCAGGTCGTCGAGCGT
>JAYUBA010000170.1:0-8297 GCA_043741075.1 Frigoriglobus sp. | reverse complement strand
CTCTGTGGTGGATCACGTCAGCCGGACGTTGCGCTGGTTCGGCAACCGGCTACTTCCGCGACCCGTGCTGCTACCGGGGCGCTAAACAAGTACAGCGGGAGAGGGTGGGCGGCGCTTCGCCGGCCGGGTGAGGGGCGCTGAGCCACGCGGGGAAGGCGAAGCGGTCTGGATGCGCCGAACCTACCCCTCACCCCGCCGCGAAGCGCGGCGACCCTCTCCCGCAAGGGGAGAGGGCCAAGAGAAGAACCACGGTCTCTTACGCCCGCTCGCCAAGAACAGGAGCTACTTCTTCGGTTGCGTGAGGACGAACAGGTAGGTGACGAGGTTGCGGTGCATGGCGGCGTAGGCTTCCTCGCTGCCGCGGGGGGCCGCACCGAAGAGGAGCTTGTGCCGGGTCATGTGCTTGACCAAGTCGGTCACGGTCAGCCCTTCGACCGCCCACTTCGGGTCGATGAGGCCGGTCGCGGTGGTGCCCCTCATCGCCTTGATCGCGCCCGCCATGCGGTTGAGGAACCGGCGGGCCGCGGTCGCCTCCTCGAACGGCAGGTTCTTCACGACCGGCCCGGCCGCGTCCTGCGCCCGCTGGAACGTGACCTCCAGTCTCGTCACCTTCGCGGGTTCCGGCACCTTGCCCGCCCGCACCGCGACCGCCGCGGCGACGAAGTCCGTCCCCAACTCGTCCCGCAGCGCGACCAGTGCGGGGTCGTCGAACGCGCCGGGGAACTCCGGGCCGTCCGCCCGGCGCGCGACGTTGAGCAGGTCCGCGGCCGGCGAACCGGCGAACCGCACGTCGTCCAACAGCAGCGGCGGGATGTACGCCGACGGCCCCTTCGCCCCCTTCGCCTCGACGCGAATGATCTCCTTCAACAGTTCGTTCAGCGCGTCCCCGGACGCGACCTCCGCCGGGTTCGACGCGGCCAGCGCCTTGCGGAGCGCGTCCGGTGCCCCCTGCGGGGCGGCTTCGGCACCGATCCCGGTGCCCTTCTCGTAGTTCCCCTGGCCCGCGATCTGCGACTTCGCGTCGGGCTGTCCCGCCTCGCGCTGCGCCTTCTTCAGTTCCCGCTCCGCCGCCTGCACCAGATCGGGACGGGTCAACCCGCCGCCGGTCATGTACGACCCGCTCTGCATGTAGCTCGGGGCGGACTGGTACAAGGAGTACCCCGGCAGCGGGTTCACGCCGTAGTAGTACTGCTGCGAGCTGTAACTGAAGTTACCGAAGTTGAACTGCGTCCCGTACGAGTAGCGGTACTGCGGGACGTAGAAGAACGGGTTGGCGGACGGCGCGATGATCGGCACGCCGCCGAAGCCGTTGGGCCGCATCCCGAATTGGGCCGGGGCCGCCGCGGGGGTGAACAGGAGGCCCGCACCGGTGAGCAAGAGCAGAGCCGACAGGCGAATCATGTTGGCACCTTATGTTAGGTTGCGCTCGGCTCCGCCTCGCGTCTGACAGGGAATTCGTTCGGGTAGGCGCATTCTTACAGCACTTCCAGGTGGCTTTGGATATAAACCCCTGATTTCGGACGAAACAGGGCCGAAAAGCCTTTGAATCGCCTGCCATTCTGACGTTTATGGGCAAAGCCCTTCCAGGTTACACAGGGTTTCCACCCTGTGTCGAGACACCAATTCATCCTACTTCTTCGTCGGCTTCGGTGGAAGCTCTCCTGCCGGCACGAGCTTCTTCCAGGCTTCCTGCGCCTTCGCCGCCTCGGTGGCGGTGCCGGCGGGCTTGTACGCGATCGCCTTCCCTTGCGGCACCAAGCGGACGAGGTGCCACGCCGCGAGGTTGCGGACGCCGGGCTTCTCGTGCGCCAGGTAGTCGATCAGCACCTCGTAGGTTTCCGGTGCCCGCAACTCGACCGCGGAGAACCCGAATAGCAGTTGCATCACGGTCTTCGCTTGTGCGGGTGTGTACCCGCGGGCGGTCGTGAGAAACTGGTACAACTTCTGATCCTGCCCCGGACACCGGCCGAGCCAGTGGCGGAGCACGGTCACGCCGAAGTCCCACTCCTCAAGTGTCTTTGCGGCGACCAGCGATTCGGCGAGCGTGACGAGGTCGTCCTGCGCGCCGAGGGTGACCATCCCGACCCGCAGTTCGGCAGCGTCGGGCGAAGCGAGGAACGTCTTCAGCGCCGCGGCCGGCGTCTCCGCACGGGCGGCGCGAAGCTTTTCGACCGCGGCGGCCACCTTCTTACCGTCGGCGCTGAGGTTCGCGGCCGGGTCGGCCCAGTGCGGCAGCGCCGCGAGCTTCTGCGGTTGCGGCTTCGCGCCGACAAGGCTGTCCCACTCCAGTACCGCCGGGCCGGGCGGGGCGGTCAGTGCCAGCGTCGTATCACCGCTCGTCACCCGCGCCGACCCACTCAACACCAGCAGCACAAGTGATGCCACCGGCACCGGCGGCTTCGCGTTTCCCTTCGGGTCGGCCACCTTGAACCGCGAACCGGCCGGCCACCGCCCGCACAGTTCCACCGCCACCCGCGCTCCCGGTTCGTCGAGCGTGATCGTCCACGCCTGGTCGGCGAACCGCACCGCCACGACGGCCGCGCCGCGCGGCTTCTTGTTGGTGAGATCGACCCGGCCGCGGTCGAGCGTGAACGCGAGGTTCGTGCCCTTCTCGGCCGGTCCGAGGACGAGCGCGGTCTCGAGAATGGGAAGCGGGGAGCGGTTGTCGTAGTCCGCGAGCGACGTGACCGCGACGCCCCCGTCCTTCGACAGGAGTGCCGCGCCGGGTAGTGCGACGAGCAGGTCGCCGGCCGACAACTCGGCCCCGGCCGGCAGCACCTTGAAATCAGTGGCGGTCGCGTGTCGCGCGGCGAACGTCCCCGCGAGGGACGTGGCCTTCGCGACCACCTTCTCCGCGGGATCGGGTTGTGCCTGCGCCGTCGCGGCCGTCAGAGCGAGAGCGACCAGACAGCCGACACGCTTGGACATGCGATACCCGCCAGGAGGAGGAAACGCTTACAAGCAATACGCTTCGGACCGCTACGCGGTTGGCAGAACGAGGATTTTCCCGGTCAGCGTGCCGGCCTTGCGGAGCGTGTTATCTTCCTGCAACTGGTGCGCGTCGGCCGTCTTCGCCAGCGGGAACCGCGCTCCGATGAGCGCCTTCAGCGTCCCGGCCGCGAGCCAGCGGTTGATGTCGTCCGCACAAACGCGCTGCTCGTCGGCGGTCATGTTGAACATGGCGAAGCCGAGGAGCGACAGTCCCTTCACGTAGAACGGGCCGTTCGGCAGCACCGGCCGCGCCGCCCGCCCGGCCATCACCACGATTCGACCGCGCGGGGCCATTAGCTCGATAGTCCTGTCGAAGTCGCCCGGCGGGAGCGTCTCGTACCACACGCCGATACCGGCACCGCCGGTCGCGTCTTTCACCCGCGCGGCCACGTCGTCCGTCTTGTAGTTGACGACGCAATCCGCCCCCAGGTTCCGCGCCGTCTTCGCCTTCTCATCGTCGCCCACGGTGCAGATGACCTTTGCCCCGGCGGCTTTCGCCATCTGCACGACCATCGACCCGACGCCGCCGGTGCCGCCGTTCACGAAGACGGTTTCGCCGCGTGTCAGGTTCGCACGGTGAAACAGCCCCAGATGTGCGGTAATGCCCACCAGGGCGCATCCCGCGGCCTGCTCGTCCGAAACGCCGCCCGGCGTCAGGTGTACCCACTTCTCATCGAGGCACACGAACTCCGCGCACGTCCCCTGACGCCCCAGCAATCCCTGGTTGCTGCTCCACACGCGATCGCCCGCCTTGAACCGCGCCGCGCCGCCCCCGACCGCGTCCACCACGCCGGCGAAGTCGGTGCCGGTGATCGCGGGTTTGGGCAGCGTCATGGGCGCGGCGCCGCTGCGGATGTAGGTGTCGATGGGGTTGATGGACGCGACCAGCACCCTCACCCGGACCTCATTGGCCTTCGGGTCGGGCGTCGGCAGGTCGCCCATGCGAATCACGTCGGGGGCACCGGTGGTGTCGAAGAACGCGGCTTTCATGGTCGGTCCCGGTCGGAGAAGTGTGGTCGAGAGCGCGTGCGGGCGCTTCCCACACCCGATAGAATAAGTGGTACGGTCGCCGCGGTCACGCGGTTCCGGTCGTTTCACCTCTCCGACCACCGGACACCCATGCGAGGGCTTCCCGTGAACGACGCGCCGAACACGCTGATCCAGTACGGAACGGTCATCGACGCACACGCGATGGTTGCGCCGCCGGACGTAACCGAATTCGAGATGGAGCCGGGCCAGCCCGGCGAACACGACTCCGGGTACGTCGCCCGGCGGAAGGAACTGTTCGCGCTGTGCCGCCGGCACCGGCTCGAACGGCTCGGCCCGCCGCTCGTGGCTTACACACCCGAAGAGACCCGCGTCTGGCGCGAGGTCAGCCCCAAGCTCCACGAACTGCACGACCGGCACGCGTGCGCGCTCTACCTGAAGGCGAAAACGGACCTCGCGATCACCGAGGACGAGATTCCCCAACTGAAGACGATCAGCGAGCGGTTGGAGCGCGAAACGAACATGCACCTCGTGCCGGCGGAGGGCGCGCTGCCGTACCGCACGTTCTACGAGTACATCGCGGGGCGCGGGTTCCCGGTCACGCAGTTCATCCGGCACGGGTCGCACCCGGAGTTCACCCCCGAACCGGACATGATCCACGACTGCCTCGGTCACGTCCCGCCGCTGATGAACCGGGACTACGCCGAACTGCTCACCCTCATCGGAAAGGCCGCCGCGACCACCCCGCACGGCGACCAGGTACTCGCGCTGAAGCGGTTCAGTTGGTTCAGCATCGAGTTCGGGCTGATCGAGGAGGCGGGCGAAACGAAGGTGTTCGGTGCCGGTATCCTCAGCAGTACGGGCGAGATCCCGCACTCGCTGTTCTCGCCGCACGCGACCCGGCGGCCGTTCGTGACAGATGTGGTGATCGCGACCGACTACGACCCGTCGCAGATGCAGAAGGACTTCTTCATCGCGCCCTCCCTGCCCTTCCTGCGGCGCGAACTGGAAGCGCTGGTGCGGCGGTTTGGCATCGAGGTACTCTGAGATAAGAAAATGAGCCGCAGATAACGCAGAGGGCGCAGATCAAGGCAGAAGACCGTGGTGAAAACAAACTTTCGTCTGATCTGCGTCCTCTGCGTTATCTGCGGCTCAGCTCTTCTGGATTTCTCATGCAAGACATTCCGCTGCGCAAGATCGACCATGTGCGGTTCTTCGTGGGGAACGCGCGGCAGAGCGCGTTCTTCTACCGCAACGCGTTCGGGTTCGATGTCGTCGCCTACGCCGGCCTCGAAACGAAGGTGCGTCACGAAGCCGGGTACGTGCTGCGCCAGGGCGACATCACTTTCGTACTGACCTCGCCGCTGTCCGAGCAGCACCCCGAAAGCAAGCGGCTCGTCACCCACGGCGACGGCGTGATGGGCATCGCCCTCGACGTGCCCGACGTGCGCGCCGCGTTCGCCGAAGCCGTGAAGCGCGGGGCCACGCCCGTGCGCCCGCCGGAGGCGCTCGAAGACGACCACGGCACGTTCGAGACCGCGAGCATCAAGGCTTACGGCGACACCACGCACACGTTCGTCAACCGCGACCGCTACCGCGGCGTGTTCGCGCCCGGCTACCGGCCCATCGACCCGGAGCGGTATCAGGAGAAGACCGCGCGCCCGGTCGGCCTCGCGGCCATCGACCACATGGTCGCGAACGTCGAAGAGGGGAAGATGAACGAGTGGGTCGAGTTCTACCGCACGGTGCTCGGCTTCAACCAGCTCGTCTCGTTCGACGACAAGGACATCAGCACGGAGTATTCGGCGCTCATGTCGAAGGTGGTGCAGAACGGGACGGGGCGGATCAAGTTCCCGATCAACGAGCCGGCCCAGGCGAAGCGCCGCAGCCAGATCGACGAATACTTGCAATACTACGGCGGCCCCGGCGTGCAGCACATCGCGCTCATCACCGGCGACATCGTGAAGACGGTGCGCGCGATGCGGGCGAACGACGTGTCGTTCCTCCGCGTGCCGAAGGCGTACTACGACACGCTGACCGACCGTGTGGGGGTCATTCAGGAAGACATGCGCGAGCTGGCGGAACTCGGCATCCTGGTGGACAAGGACGACGAAGGCTACATGCTACAGATCTTCACGAAGCCGGTCGCGGACCGCCCGACGCTTTTCTTCGAGGTGATCCAGCGGCGCGGGTCGAAGAGCTTCGGCAAGGGCAACTTCAAGGCGCTGTTCGAGGCCATCGAGCGCGAACAGGATTTGCGCGGCAGTCTGTAACCCCACCCACTTACACGCCCACCCATGGCCATGGGTGGGCGTAAAAGGAGCACCCATGAACTACACCCAACAACTTGACTCTCTGCACAGCGCCGACCCCACACTCGGCGCACAGGTCGCGCCGCTGCGGAACCTCGAAGCCATTCTGAAGTGGGCCCCTGGTGCGGGCATCCCCTTCGCCGGCATCGACCTCGTTCAGCAGGACGAGTACAGTTACGACCTGTACCTGCCGCTGCCGGATTCGCGCTGGCTCGTGTTCTGCGTGAGCTGATTCGGTGAACTGGCGGCGGTCGCCGTCTGGACCCACCGGCCCACCGCGGACGAACTGCTCGCCCGGCGCGTCGAACTCGGCTGGACGCCGACGTGTTCGCTCCTCAAGGAGGGGCCGAAGGTGCTGGGCCACGCGGCGAAGTTATAGGAGACTCCCACGATGCCACATTACCTCTCACGCGGCAGCGTCCCGAAGAAGCGGCACACCGCGCACCGCACGTCACCGGGCTTCAAGAGCGAAGGCATCTTCTACGAAGAGGTGATTACCACGCAGGGCTTCTCGCGCGCGTACTCGATCGCCTACCACCTGCGCCCGCCGACGCGCGTGAAGCACATCGAACCCGCCGGGACGCTGGCGGTCGAGATCGCGGAACAGCCGGTGCTGCGGCACCACCACCTCAAGAGCGGCAACATCCCCGCGATGGGCGATCCCGTCACCGGGCGCGTGCCGATGTTCACCAACGCCGACGTGACCCTCTGGCGGTGCCGCCCGACGCAAGCGCAAGCGGAGTTATACCGCAACGCGCTCGCGGACGAAGTGATCTTCGTACACAAGGGAAGCGGGCAACTGCTCACGCAATTCGGGGTGCTGCCCTTCCGGCCGTTCGACTACGTCGTCATCCCGCGATGCACCACCTACCGGCTCGACTTCGACGCGGGCGTGCAGCCGGATTTGCTCGTCGTCGAAGCCGCCGGGCAAATCAACATCCCGGCGAAGTACCTCAACCACGACGGCCAGCTTCGGCTCGGCGCGCCCTACTCAGAACGCGACCTGCACGGCCCCACTGATCTTTTCATCATCGACGAGGAAAAGGATACGTCAGTTGTCATCAAGGACGGGTCGCGGCTGTCGCGGTACGTGCTGGCGAGCCACCCGTTCGATGTGATCGGCTGGGACGGGCAGGTGTACCCGTTCACGTTCAACGCGGACGACTTCGAGCCGATCACAGGCACGATCCACCAACCGCCACCGATTCACCTCACCTTCGAGACATCTGGGTTCGTACTCTGCACGTTCGCGCCGCGGATGCTCGACACGCACCCGGACGCGATCAAGGTGCCGTACGCGCACAGCAACGTCGAGAGCGACGAGGTGCTGTACTACGTGCGCGGCACGTTCGGGAGCCGCCGCGGGGTGGAAGAGTCGTCGTTCACGCTGCACCCGCACGGCATCCCGCACGGCCCGCACCCCGGCACCATCGTCGCCAGCCGCGACGTGAAGTGGACCGACGAACTCGCGGTCATGGTGGACACGTTCCGCCCGCTGTTCGTCACGAAGCAGGCGATGGAACTGGACGAGCCGAAGTACCCCTTTTCCTGGCTGAACTGACGCCTTTCGCGAGCCGGAAGCGTGAGCGACGGGAAAAGGTAATCCTTCGCTCACGCTTCCGGCTCGTGAGCGTGTGGTACACTTCCTCACATGATCCGACCCGCGACCGAAGCCGACACGCCCGCGATTCTGGCCCTCACGGCGGGAACGGGCTTCTTCAAGCCGATGGAAGTCGAGACGCTTGGGGACGTGCTGAACGACTACCACGCCTCCAACCGCGACGACTTCGGCCACCGCGCGTTCGTGTGGGACGAAGCCGGCCGCGTCCTCGGCTACGCGTACCACGCGCCGGAAGAAATGACCGACCGCACGTGGTACCTGTGGTGGATCGCGGTGGCGAGCGACCAGCAGGGCCGCGGCCTCGGCGGGACGTTGCTCGCGTTCGCGGAAGACGACATCCGCGCGCATAACGGCCGGCTGCTCGTGGTCGAAACGTCCACCACCGC
>JAYUBA010000169.1:0-2500 GCA_043741075.1 Frigoriglobus sp. | reverse complement strand
CGCCGACCTCCCCCTCAAGGGGGGAGGTCAAGAACCAGAGACCACCCCGGCGCGAATCCTGTTCTATCCTCTGGTTGTCTTCTCTGCGGCCTCTGCGTCCTCTGCGGTGAACCCTCTTGATCCCACCCGACGTGATGATCCGCATCGCGGGCTTGCGCGTGCTGTACGGCGCGTTCGCGGCCGTGGACGTTTTGGACCTCGACATCCGCCGCGGCGAGTTGTTCGGGCTGCTCGGCCCCAACGGCGCGGGCAAGTCTACCACCATCCGCGTCCTCATCGGCCAGCGCAAGCCCAGCGCGGGCAGCGTCACCGTCGGCGGGCGCGACGTGGTCCGCGAGTGGGCCAAGATCAAGCCGCTCTTCGGCTACGTGCCCGACCGCGAGAACCACTTCGAAGAGTTCACCGGCCGGCGCAACCTGGAGTTCTTCGGTCAGCTCTACAACGTGCCCAAACTCCGCGCCGCCGAAGTGCTGAAGATGGTGGAACTGGACGAGGCCGCCGACCTCCCGGTCCGCGGGTACTCGCTCGGCATGCGCAAGAAACTACTGCTGGCGCGGGCCTTGCTCCACGACCCGCACGTCCTCTACCTCGACGAACCCACCGCGAACCTCGACATCCACTCGGCGGAAGTGGTTCACCGCATCCTGCGCGGCCTGGTGAAGCGCGGCGCGACGGTCATTCTCACCACGCACGACATGGACGAGGTGGAGAAGATCTGCGACCGCGTGGGCATCATGGCGCGCGGGAAACTGGTCGCGCTCGACTCGCCGCTGGCGCTGAAGCAGCAGCACACGGAGCGGAAGGTGGACGTGATCCGCGACGACGGCGAGCGGTTCGTTTACGACATGGACGACGCGACCGGCCGCACGGACTTGGCGAGACTGGTGACCGCGGGGCGGGCGCTGAGCATCCGCACCCGCGAGTTCGACTTCCACGCGACGTTCCTAAAGCTCACGGGGCTGGCCTTTGATTGAGGCGCGTTTTGGATTTCAGCCCCGGAGGGGGGCGACAGAAGGAATTTCGGCCGTGTCTGCCGCCCCTCCGGGGCTTGTTTCTGGGGTGTGTCGCGATTCCAGGGGTTGCGCTCGCGAGGCGCGAGCTTCACCCCTGGCTACCATCGGTCGCCCCTCCGGGGCTGAAAACCAAAGCCGAGACCCATGCGCTGGTATATTTTGAAGGCGCTCCTTCATAAGGAGTTCGCGCGGCACCTGGCGAACCGCGGCGGCATCGCGCTCGCGCTGCTGCTGGTCGCGGCGGCCGTGCTGCTGTCGGTGTTCGCGCCCGGCGAGACCGCCGCGGCCGGCACCGGCATGGTCGGCGGCGTCCACCACTGCTTCGTCGAGTTCGACCGCCCCACCCCGCTCGTCCGGCACCTCCAGGCGAACGTGCCGCCGGACCTCAAGGCGCAGATCGTGTTCCGCGAACTCGCCCGGCCCGACGCCATCGACGGCGTCATCAAGGCCGAGACCGGGACCGGGGCGATTCAGATCCGGCAGACGCTGGAGCCGGGCAAGCCGCCGACGGTGCAGGTGTCCGTGTGGCACCCCGACGGCGAGCCGGGCGCGCTCGCGCCCTACGAACAGTGGCTGTGGAAGGAGAGCCGGCGCGCGTTCGCGATCGAAGCCGCCAAGAAGATGCCCGGCGCGAAGTTCCCCGACGACCCGGACTTCGACGCGGACACCAAGTGGCTCGTGCTCGAAGCGCACAAGCGGTTCCAGGAGCAGGTCGAGGCCGCGCGCGGGACCGCGACGGGCGCGGCCGGTCCGCCGCTGGTGCCGGAACTGACCATCGACCGCCGCGGGCTGGGCGGGAAGGTGCTCGACTTCCGCGCCGCCATCGCGACCGGCATGGTGGTGTTCGCGCTGTACTTCTCGTGCGTGTACCTGCTCCCGACGCTCAACTGCGAGGAGCGCGAGCGCGGGGTGCTGCTCGCGCAGGCGCTCACGCCCGCGTCGCCGACCGAACTGCTGGTGGCGAAGTTCGTGTTCTACCCGACGTTCGGGCTGGGGCTGGCGGCCACGCTCGCGGGCGTGTACAAGCCGGACGTGCTGTCGAGCCTGTTCTTCTGGCTCGCGCTGCTCGCGGTCGGCGGCGGGTTCCTGGGCATCGGCATGACGATCGCGGCCTGGGCGAAGACGCAGCGGGCCGCGTTCCTCGGCGGCATGTGCTACCTGCTGTCGGTGTCGATGCTGCTGCTCATCTGCTCGATCAACGGCATCCCGTACCTGTCGTACCTGGCGGTGGAGTTCCACGGGCCGCGCATCCTGCACGCGGCGCTCAGCGGCACGGTGCAAACGACCCACTGGCGGCACCTGGTGGCGGCGGTCGGGCTGGCGGTCGCGTGGATGTTCGCGGCCGGCTGGGTGTTCCGCCGCCGCGGCTGGCAGTAGAAGACGGGGAAGGGGCGACGGGCATTGCCGGGTTCGGTTGTCTTCAGCCCCGGAGGGGCGACCGATGGTAGCCAGGGGTGGAGCGAGCGCCTCGCGAGCGCAACCCCTGG
>JAYUBA010000168.1:0-2500 GCA_043741075.1 Frigoriglobus sp. | reverse complement strand
GCCAAAACTCGCGGCAGGCCAGAGGCCCACCCCACATTCCAGCCACTACTTCGTGATCCGCCCGTCGTGGGTGATGGTGTACCGCCGCTTCGCGGCCTTCTCGTCCGTCCACGACATCTCATAACCGCTCCGCGTCGTCTCCACTTTAACGCGGTCGCGCAGGAGCGCCAGACCCAGGTCGGCCAAGGTGGTCGCGTACTTGCCGTGCTTCGCGTGGTAGACCCGCTGGGCGTAGTACGCGCGGTGAAGCGTATCGCGGACGTTCCAGTCCGGGTCGGGCTTGAACGCCGTCGTGCCGGCCTTCGCCGTGCTGAACTGCAAGTAGCCCCAGCGCTCCGGGCGGTGCATGTCGATCGTGCCCTGGGGCGACCACACCCAGTTGTGCTCCGGCTTGTCCTTCACCTTCATGTACTTGCCGTCGGCGATCTCCGCGTCCCACTCCACGCGCGAGAAGTTGATCCGCCACTGGTCGCCGTCCTTGGGCGGCATCGCGACGCCCGCGAGTTCCTTCAGCCCCTTCCAGGGCCACTTGATTTCGAGCGCCCAGCCCTTGTCCGTGTCGCGCGGGTCGTTCACCGTGCCGTCGATCTTCACCGCGGTCTTCAGGCCAGAAATCTCCCACGCGTTCACCGCCTTCCCGCCGTCCCTGTACGGCTTCGTTAGAAGCAAGTCCCAGGTGGTGTTGAGGGCGTTCACCTCGAGTTCGCCGTACAGGTGGTTGTCGCCGTCCGGGTCGAGGAACACCTCGAAATCGTTGTCGATGAAGATGACGGAGTCGTGTTCCTTGAGCGTGCCCCACACATGCGGCTCTTCCAACTCCGCCGCGATGTACAGCGCCTCGTCGTCCCAGAGCATCTTCACGCGCGTGCGGAACCGCGGCTTCGGCCGCTTGTCGCCCTCGATGTCCACGAACGCGTCGGTCCACGGGGCTGCGTCCCAGGCCGCGTCCTTCAGGTCGCCGTCAATGGTGACCGGCGACGGCGCGCGGTAGCACACGTACCCCTTCGGGTGCGGGAACGGCTCGGTCATCTCCGCGTCGGTGGGCGGCGCGCCGGCCGCGGGGAGCGCGACCGCCGCGGCCAGTGCCAGCGGCGCGAGCGCGAAGAAAGGGCGAATCATGGCGACTGCTCCGGATGGGTCGATCAGAAACGGGTCAGGAGAAACGTCCTGCGGTCGTGTAGCCTCGACCCCTCACCCGCGGCGAAGCGCCGCGACCTCTCCCCGGAAGCCGGGGCGAGGTGAAGGCACCGCTTCTTCGTATGGCCGTTCGGCGCGCGTTGCTTTACAGACAGGCGTTGTGCCCACCTCGCCCCGCGCTTCGTGGGGAGAGGTCGCGGCGCTTCGCCGCGGGTGAGGGGTCTTTGAGAACTTCACCCGTGCGAGTTCCTTTACGGGCGCTTGAACAGGTCCAGGAACCGGTCCTCGTACTGCTTGAACACGCCGAGGCGGTCGAGTTCGCGCTTCAGCTCGAACGCCTTCGAGCGGTCGTCCGCGGCCCGCGCGAACAGGTCCTCGATCCGCGCCACCGTCGGCAGCGGCACCGGGTCGTCCGGCCCCTCGTACCGGTACTCGACGCCCTCCGCCGCGCCCGCGTCCCCGCCCCCGACGAGTTCGGCGTCGTCGGTGTCGTCTTCCTCCAGCGCGAACTCGCTCCCCTCGTCGTCGTCGTCGTCGTCCGCGTCCTCGGTGCCCGGTTGCTCGCCGTACTGGTCCTCGACGCGGCTCAACAGGTCGCCGAGTTGCTCCTCCACCGCCTTCGACTGCTCGGCCAGTTCGGTCAGGTCGAGGTCCACGCCGGTGAGCGCCATGAACGCTTCGAGGATGGCGAGCGACGCCTTCGGGAACGGCACCTGCGCGAACACCTGCGGCATCTCGCCTAGGAAGCATGTGCCCCGCAGGCCGGCGACGGCCGCGGCGCCGAGCAGCACGCCGTTCAGCCCGCCGATGTTGCCGTCCTCCAGAATCTTCAGGTCCATGCCCCGGAGCTCGGCCACGCCGTCCTCGTCGGTGGCCGCGCCGAACACCCGCGAGTGGTGCTCCGGGCGCATCTGCGTCGCCATCGCGGCGAACGTGATGACCCGCTCGACGCCCAGCCCGGTGGCGTAGTCGATCACCTGTTTGCAGAACGGGAGCTTGCCGACCGGGGGTTGCGCCTCGCCGAGGAACACGACGAGGTCGTGCCGCTTGTTCGGGTCGGTCCACACGAAGAACCGGTTCCGCGGGCGCCGGGCCGGTTGGATCACGCCGCGCTTCACTTCGACTTGCGCCACGTCGAACAGGTCGCCGCCCTCGAACTCGGCGACGGCGGTCATGCCGAGTTTGGCGAGCAGGTACACGCCGGCGTTGAGCGCGACGTGGCCCATGCCGGGCCACACGGCAACGAGCCACGGGCGGTTGAGGTTCGGGGTGTCGGGCATGGTGCGGCTCCGGTGCGTGGCGGCGCGGCGGCGCGACCGCCACAAGCATCATACGCACCGGGGCGAAGAGGGGAGGACTTGCC
>JAYUBA010000167.1:0-2501 GCA_043741075.1 Frigoriglobus sp. | reverse complement strand
TGGTAGTTCTCGATCGCCCAACTGAACTCCGCGAACTGCAACCGGGTCAGGTCCGTCATCGAAAGGTCGTTGGTGGCCCCGTACGCGGTGCCACCGTTTGGGGTGGCGATCCCGAATACCTTGACCAACCCGAACCCCGGCAACCAAACCTCCGTGCCCGTTGCCGAGATGACCGTCTCCGCGAGCGCCCGCGTGCCCTGCCGGCTGAGGTTCACCAGCCGGTTCGACTTCAACCGGGTGCAGCCCACCCACCCGCAGTTGCGAATCAACTTGAGGGTGTCCAAACTGCTGTACCACCCGTCGAACGCCACGCACCGGGGCGCAAATCCGCGCGCGGAGGCGATCCGGATCATGTCGGCGAAGTGGTCGTTCTTGGTCCGCGCGTCGGCCGTGTCGTAGACCCGGTCGTCGCACGGGATGTGTCGGTCCCCGTCGGTCCACAGCCGGGACACCAGGTTGATCCCCCGGACCACCGCGCGGTGCTTGCCGGACCCGTGCCGGGTGACCCGTTCGATGGACCGGGCGTACGGCTCGTCGAGGGTCGAGTCGTCCACGACCCGTACTCCGTCGTCGCGCTGGACCTGGGGTTGTGCTTCGGTCCAGGGCGTGTCGGGGTCGGGTTCCAGACGGGTCAACAAGCGGGTGAAGGCGTCGTGGGCCGGTGGGTTCGGTCGGTCGGGTTGCCCGCGGGCCGCCTCCGCTGCCGAACCCGCCAAGCGGTAGCCGCCCTGAACCGGGATGCCCGCAGCCCTTTTCGCCGGCGGTTGTGTTCCGAACGATTGCAGGCACGCGCATGCTGTGGTATGGTCGGGGCCGAACGCCGTCCCGCCGCCGATCGCCCACTTCCACACCTCAACCGGAGAGTCACATGCTGACCCGCAGGTTCATGTGCCCCACGCTCGCATTCGCCCTGACCGTTCTGCTCGCCCTGGCGGGTGGGCAGGCGCAGGACAAGAAGGACGAGAAGAAGGTCGAGAAGAAGCTCCCGGTCCCGGCCGTCACGCCGACCGCCGCGAACGTCGCGTACGGCAAACTCGACCGCCAGGTGCTCGACTTCTGGCAGGCCAAGTCCGATAAGCCGACCCCGGTCGTCTTCTGCATCCACGGCGGCGGCTGGGTGAACGGCGACAAGAGCGGGTACTACGGGGGCGTGAAGACGTACCTCGACAACGGCATCTCGGTGGTCGCCATCAACTACCGGCTGATGGCCCAGGCGAACGAACAGAAGGTGACCCCGCCGGTGAAGGCACCCCTGGAGGACGCGGCCCGTGCGCTCCAGTTCGTGCGCTCCAAGGCCGGGGACTGGAACATCGACAAGAAGCGGATCGGGGCCACGGGCGGGTCCGCGGGCGGCTGTTCGTCGCTGTGGCTCGCGTTCCACGACGACATGGCCGACCCCAAGAGCACCGACCCAGTGCTGCGCGAATCGACCCGCCTGTACTGCGCCGCGGTGAACGGGGCGCAGGTCTCGCTCGACCCGAAGGAGGTCCGCGAGTGGCTGCCGAACTACACCTACGGGGCGCACGCGTTCGGCCTGAAGAACCTGGACGAGGTGGAGAAGCAGCGGGACAAGATCGCCGACTGGATCAAGGAGTATTCGCCCATCACCCACGTCACCAAGGACGACCCGCCGATCGGGCTGTACTACGGCGGGGTCAAGGGGGCCAAGGTCGGCGAGGAGCACCCGGACCCGACCCACTCGCCGATTCTGGGCGTGAAGCTGGCCGAGAAGCTCAAGGCGGCCGGGGTCGAGGTGGTGTTCCACTCGAACACGGAGCCCAACACGGAACTCCCCACCGCGCAGGCGTACCTGATCGACCGGCTGAAGAAGTGACCGTCCGATGACCTCGTCGATGAGGACCGGCATCCACTCGGGGCGGGTCATGATTCGGTAGTGCCGGGTGCCCGGCCCGCGCACCAAGTACACCACCGGCTCCCCGGTCCGGGTGCGGACCAGCGGCCCCGCACGCCCTGCTGGACCATGTACCCGACGCCGTTCATCAGGGCGTAGGCGGCGGGGAGGCCGACCGGCTCGGGCTCCCGCGCCGACCGCGTGCCGGTCTTCACGCCCCGGGCCTTCACCTCGTAGCCCTTGGTGACGACGCGCCCCGTTATTGCCCCGCACGCCCACCGCCTGCCCGACGAGATCCGGGTGCCGTACTCGCTCCGCCGAGACGTACAAGCCGTCGGCGTCGTGCCGCCACGGTGTTCAGCGACTTCAGGTACAACTTCTGCGGGCCCGTGCGGACCACGAGTGCGGGGCAAAGGCGAACATCGGCGACGGCCGCCGGGTTGACCGATCATGTGTGGTCACTCAACGAGTGACTGACCTACCCGGCCGTACAACGCAAGTAGGTCACCACCACCACGTCCAACCCGAAGAGTTTTCAGAGCAGGAAGGGGCAAGCGCGCTACTGTTGCTTCCGCGGTGGCGTAAGTTCCTTCTTTCCTTGAGTCGCAACGTGGTAGCTATCGATCGGTAAATCGGACCACTCTTGGCG
>JAYUBA010000166.1:0-2502 GCA_043741075.1 Frigoriglobus sp. | reverse complement strand
GTCGGGCCGCGACTTGGACGCGGCCCGACGCTTCCCGATACTCACGCGGCCAGCGTGGTCAGGCCGCACGCCGCGTCCATCAGCCCGTGGAGGGCCTGGGTCCGACGCGGCAGTTTCTGAAGGTCCGTACCCTTCGCCACCTCGGTAACGGCGTTGAACAGCCGCCACGCCGTCTTGCCGCCCTCGCGGAACTCCGGGTGCCGGGGCGTCCGCCACTCCTGCAAGGCGAGCGGGAGCTTGGTCACCGGGAGAACCCGCGCGTCGAGAACCTGGATGAGAAAATCGTGGGCGGCGGCATCGGTCAGTTCGCGCTGCTTGTACGCCGCGAACCGCAGTTCCTGCGACCGCCGCAGGTCGCCGAGCCGGCCGACCGCCGCGCCGATCAGTTGGGGCAGGTCGCGTTCGATGTGGGCGGTGTGCTTCCGGGCGAGCCGCACCTCGCCCGAAAACGAGAGGTTGTCGCACACGACCACGCTCGCACCGATGACCAGCCCGGCCGGGAACGACTGGTCGTGGCTGTTGCGCACCCCGACCATCACGGAGAAGTCGGCGGTGTCGGTCGCGCCCGCCGCGAGCCGCAGCAGGCTGAAGAGGCGGTCCCCGTCGCGGCCCAGGGCGTGGTCCTCCCCGGCGACGGTCAGGCCGGCCCGTTCGAGGGCAGCCTGCACGCCGTCGAGCAGGACCAGGTGCGGGATGGGAAACCACGAGCGGGTGCGGTCCGGGGTAGCGACGCGGGCCACCTCGTCGCGGGTGGCGGCATGGGCACCACGGTGAAGCATGAGGCGGGCGGTCATGGGTTACCTCCTGAGCGAGGGCGGCGGAGCCAATGCCCTCTACCATTAGTATATCACCTTTTGTGCCGTCGTCAAACCGCGTAGGCGGCAGGGCGGAGTGTCGAGTTGACGGGGCGGGTGGGGCGGCGTAAAGTCAGTGGTCCGCAACCGAGGAGGAGTCGTGCCGTCCCCATCGAACCCCGTGCCCATCGCGGATGCGCTTCGGGCCGCCATCCGCGACAGCAACCTGAGCTACAACGAACTGGCCCGGCTGGCGAAGGCCGACCAGGGGACGATCTCGCGCTTCATGCTGGGGCAGAGGGATGTGACAGTTGCGGTGGCCGGGCGGATGTGCCTGGTGCTGGGCTACGGTCTGACGCGGGTCGGCCCCGCGCTGGCCGAGCCACTGGCGAACCCGCCGAAGTCGAATCGCAATCGCCCTAAGAGTCGTCGGCCGCCCGCGTCGGTGGTCAGAAGAGGGCAGGGGAGGCGGGTCGATTTGGAGGGCCAGAAGCCAATCGCGACAGACTCGGCCCCTCCCGCGACGGATGCACCAGACTCACCTGGGCGAGGGGGAAAGCGTCGCCCGGCGGAATCGGTGGGCGGCCCACTCGGCGGAGTAACCCGTCGGAAAAAGTAGTGGTTTTGGTCGGGTGCAACGCGAGACACCCAGACAATGACGTGCGCGACCGGATTTGTCACGATCCCAGCCCGCGTTAAAGCCGAACGGGGTAGGACCTGCCTCCAGCATTGTGCCGCGCCGGTGACAAACAGGGTGACAAAACGTCCAGACGACGGGAGTAGACTGAAAACAAGAAACCCCGCAAGTGCTTACTCTTGCGGGGTTTCTGTCAGCGAGGACGACGGGACTCGAACCCGCAACATCCGGATCGACAGTCTAGGACTCGGGTAGTTTCGTCACGTTGCATCCACACTTCTTGCACGTTGCAATCGGCTACTATCATTGCATTTGCGGCGAAATCGGCTACTGTGGCGTTGCCATGGTACGGAGCACACGTTGATCAATACTGCCCCCAAATTGCCCCCAAGACAGGTGTCGTCATGGCCTGGGCCGAGCGACGCGGTGAAAGCTGGCGGATCGTCTTCCGCTACAAGAACGCCAAACACTCCTTCTCGGTCGGCGAGATCAGTGAAGCTGACGCCGATGCTTCCCGGAGAACGACGGAAGAACTGCTCCGGCTCCTGAAGCGGAACATGATCACTCTGCCCGACGGGTGCAGCGTCGAAGACTTCATGCTGCTCCGGGGCAAGCCGCCGGCCCGGACTACAACCGACGCGGGTGGCAAGTTGGAACTGACGCTGGAGGGGCTGCGGGACACCTACCTTG
The DNA here is from genome assembly GCA_043741075.1 of Frigoriglobus sp. GTDB lineage: Bacteria > Planctomycetota > Planctomycetia > Gemmatales > Gemmataceae > Gemmata. The sequence goes on along the minus strand of JAYUBA010000166.1, from coordinate 381 downwards.
CCTCCCAGCAGGGGAAACTCGAAGAGACCACGCTCGCCTCGATCCAGCTCCACTTCGGACACCTGATCCGGTTGCTCGGTGGGGAGCGGACCATCACCGCTCTCAAGCGGGCCGATCTCCAGGGGTACGTCGACAAACGGGCCGGCGAGTGGATCGACCCGAACGTGCACCGGGCGAAGCGGCGTGAGCGGGACGCGGCGAAGAAGCCGCGGTCGAACCGCAACCCGCCGCCCCCCGAGAGTGAGGACCGGCCCAAACGGCACCCGTCCGCGGCGACCGTGAGGAAGGAAATCGTCAGCCTGCGTACGGCCTGGAACTGGGCACGTACCCAGTTGGGTCTGAAGGACGAATTCCCCGGTCGTGCCCTCGGCTTCACGAAGA
>JAYUBA010000165.1:0-2502 GCA_043741075.1 Frigoriglobus sp. | reverse complement strand
ACAGGCCGGGAGGCCGGCCCTACTTCAGACTCACGCAGATCAACTGCTTCCCGTCGCGGGCGTAGAGCAGGCCGTTCGCCAGGGCCGCGGCGGCACGCGTCGGCTTCGTCAGAAGCGCGGCGCGGGCGCGCTCCTTGTAGCCGTCGGGCGAGGCGTCGAACCGCACCAACTCGCCGGCTTCCGTGAGCGCGAGCAACCCGCCGTCCACCGCGATCAGCGACGCGACCCCGAACTTCGCCTCGCCCCACTTCACCGCGCCCGTTTTCCACTCCACGCACCGCAACTGGGCGTTGCCCACGTCCGAGCGGCCGTGCGTGCCGTACAGGTGGTCGCCCACGCGGACCGGCGTCGTGTACTGGCTCGACAGCGACTTGTCGTTCGCCCACACCTCGTTCAACTCGCCCTTCTTCGCGCTCACTAGCGCGCCGCCGGTCGCGTAGGAGACGGTGAGGAAGATTTCGTCCTTCCACACGAGCGGGCTGGCGGCCTGCACGCTGCTGGTGTCGCGCGGGCGGAAGGGGAAGTCGTACAGCGACTTGCCGCCCGCCGGGTCGAGGACGCGCAGCCCCGTGCGCGTGAGGAACACTGCGGCCGGCTTGCCGTCGATCTCCGCCGCGACCGGCGACGAGTAGCTCGCGCCGTCGTCGGTCGATTTCCACACCTCCTTGCCGTCGGTGGCGTTGAAGCAGACCACGCCCGCGCCCTTCCCGCCGACGTTCACCAACACCTTGTCGCCCATCACGAGCGGCGAGCACGCGGCCCCGAAGAAGCCCTTGCCCGCCTTGTAGTCTTCGAGCAGGTTGCGGTGCCACAACCCCTTGCCGGTGGCGAGTTCGACCGCGGAGAGGTCGCCGTTGGGGCCGAGCGCGAACACCGTGCCGCCGGCGACGGTGGGCGTGGCCCGCGGGCCGTCGTCGAACCCGAAGTCGTCCTTGTACTTGGTGCGGTACGCGTGTTTCCACTTCTCCTTGCCGGTCACGGGGTGGAGGCACAGGACGATCTCGTCGTCGCCGACGCGGTGGAAGACGATCAGGTTCTCGCCGCTCGCGACCGGGGCGGCCCAGCCGGTGCCCACGTCGAGTTTCCACACCGTCGTCAGGCCGGCCTTCGGCCAGTCCCAGTTGAGTTTCGTCTCGGCGGAGTGCCCGTCGCGCGCCGGGCCGTGCAGTTGGGGCCAATCTCCGCCTTCGGCGTAGAGAGTGAGAGTGAGTGTGAGTGCGAGCGAAATCAGTGAGCGTGTCACGGCGTGTCCTTGTCGCGGTTCACCCCGTCGCTGACGCTCCGGGTTCGCCTGAACTCCGTGGCGAACCCGGAGCGTCAGCGACGGGGTGCGTCTGGCCGGGGCGTGCGCTTGCAGTCGCGCGGCTCCGCATATAGTATTCCGTAATCTGTTCACCGCCGCCGTTCCTCTCCCGGCGGGTTGCGAGAGCCGGCACGTGATCGCCTTCCGCCGCTTCCTTAACACCGACCCGCCGGCCCTGGCCGACGTGTGGAACGAGTCGCACACGGCTCGCGGGAGCTTCCCGCTGCGCACGCCCGCGCTGCTCGAGCGGTGGGTGCTCTCCAAACCGTACTTCGACCCCGACGGCCTCATCGTCGCGACCGACGACGCGGACAACAACCGCATCGTCGGGTACGCGCTGGCCGGGTTCGGCCCGAACGCCGAACTGTCCGCCCTGGACCGCACGCACGGCGTCATCTGCTCGGTCGCGGTGCGGCCGGGGGCGGGGCGCAAGCACCTCGGCGCCGACCTCGTGAAGCGGTGCGAAGAGTACCTGACGGCGCGGGGGGCGACGGAACTCCGGGCCGGGCCGGTGTGGCCGCACTGCCCGTTCGGGTTCGGGCTGTACGGGGGCACGAACTGCCCCGGCTTCCTCGCGTCGGACCCGGCGGCCGACCCGTTCTTCCGCGCGCTCGGCTACGAACCGGCCGGCACCACGCTGGTGTTCCAGAAGAAGCTGGACGCCCCGCTGTCGATCCCGGACCCGCGGTTCAGCATGTTGCGGAAGCGGTACGAGACGCAGGTGATGCGGGCCGCGAGCGTGCCCACATGGTGGCACGAGTGCGTGTGGGGGACGCTCGACCCGGTCGAGTTCCGGGTCGTGGACAAGCTGGCGAGCAGCCCCATCGCCGCCCGCGCGATCGTGTGGGAGTTGGAAGGGTACAGCTGGCGCTGGGGCTTCCCGTCGGCCGGCATCCTCGACATCCAGGTGCGCCAGGACTTGCGCCGGCAGGGGCTGGCGAAGCTCCTCCTCTCGCAGGTTCTGCGGTTCCTCCAGGACCAGTTCTTCGGCATCTGCGAGGTCCACGCGCCCGCGACCGACACGGCGCTCGTCGGCCTGTGCCGCGCCGTCACGCTCGAACACGTGGACACGGGGACCACGTATTTGAAGAAGGCGTGAGTCGAAGAACCCACCCCCGGCCCCTCCCTGAAGAGAGGGGAGGAAGAGTGCCGCCTTGTCTTGCTCCCCTCCCTTCTTGCTCCCCTCCCTTCAGGGAGGG
>JAYUBA010000164.1:0-8306 GCA_043741075.1 Frigoriglobus sp. | reverse complement strand
CCGCAAGGGGAGAGGGCCAAGACGACCCCCACCCCTACCGGTTCCTGATCTGCTGGTTCGCGGCGTACCTCGTGTTCTTCTCCGCCGCGGCGACCAAGCTCCCGAACTACATGCTGCCGGTGTACCCGGCGCTCGCGATCCTCACCGCGCGGTTCCTCGTGCGGTGGCGCACCGGCGACCTCGCGCTCCCGAAATGGGTGATGCCGGCGGCCGTCGCGGGGTTGGCGTTCACGGCGGTCGCGGTCGCCGGCGGGTTGCTCGTCGCGGGCGGCGAGGTGAAGGTGCTGCCGGCCGGCGCGCGGGTGTTCCCCGGCCTCGGGCGGTGGGCGGTGATCGCCGCCGTGCCGCTGGCCGCGGCCGTGGTGATGGCGCTCGCGGTGCGCGCGAGCGACCGCGCCCGGTTCGTGCGGGCGCTGACCGCGGGGGCGGTGGCGTTCACCGCGCTGGTCGCCGCACTCCCGCCGCTGGCGGTCGATTCGCAGAAGGCACCGAAGGAACTGGTGCGGGCGAGCGGCGTGGACGATCCGACCCGCGACATGCGCCTCGCGCACTTCGATTGGTTCCAGCCGAGCGTGGTGTTCTACGCCCGCCGCGAGGTGACCGAGGTGGTCTCGGCGGACATGGCGGCCGAGTTCCTCGCGGTGCCGACGCCCGGTTACCTGTTCATCCCGGCGAAGACGTGGGAGCAGGTGGAACCGAAGGTCGGGGTTCCGACGCGGGTCGTCGCCCGGCACCGCGACTTCTACCGCAACTGCGACGTGCTGGTGGTCACCAACGACGTGACCGCCACCGCGGGAAAGTAAGCGAAGCTTAAGTCCGCGTCTTCATTCTTGACCTCCCCCCTTGAGGGGGAGGTGGGCGAGGCTTTGCGAGCCGGGTGGGGGGTGAACGTCGCACTACTCGCGTCGCTTCGAGAGGAGTGGAAAACGTCACTCCGGTCGCGTCGCTTCCCCCCCACCCGGCGGCGAGGCGCCGCCGACCTCCCCCTCAAGGGGGGAGGTCAAAGACAAGGTGCGCCCTGCGAGCGCCGCGAACGTCCGCTGCGCTTCCGCGGCGAGCGTCGGCCAGTTGAATTTGCCCTCTACCCACTCGCGGCCGGCGCGACCCATGCGGGTCAGGCGCTCCGGGTCCGCGAGCAGTCCCGCCAGCGCCGCGGCCGGTTCGTCGGCGCGGTCGCACGCCACCAACATGCCCGTTTCGCCACGCTTCATCGTTTCGGCCGTGCCGCCGGACGCGCCCGCCAGCACCGGCCGCCCGCACGCCTGCGCTTCCAGCAGCACCATGCCGAAGCCCTCCACGTCCTTGCCGACCGCGCGGTTCGGGAGCGCGAACAGGTCGCACTGTTGGTAGCAGTGGAGCAACTCGGTGTCCTTCACTTCGCCGAGGAACTGCACCTGCGAAGCGACGCCGAGACGCGTCACCATCTCCGCGAGGCGGGCGCGTTCTTCGCCGTCGCCGATGATCGCGTAAAGCAGGTCCGGGAACCGGTCGCGGAGCCGCGCGACGGCTTCGATCATCACGTCGTGGCCCTTGCGCCGCTGGAGCCGGCCGACGGTGAGGATCACCCGCCGCCCGTCCCAGCCCAGGCGGCGACGCACGTCCGCGTCCGGCGCGGCGGGGCGGAAGTAGTCGCAATCGACGCCGGGGTGAAGCAACCGCACGCGCTCCGGCGGAACGGCCCAGTCGTTCAGGAGCAGGTCGCGGGTGAAGCCGGAGTTCGCGACGACCGCGGTCGCGCCGCGGAGGACGCGCCGCGTCAGCCACGCGAGTTCGCGGCTCGTGGTCGCGACGTTGATGTCTTCGCCGTGCGTGTAGCAGCAGTACGGGATGCCGGTGCGCATCTTCACCATGCGCGCGACCAGTCCTTCGGACAGCGGGCGCGCCGCGTGAATCATCCGCACGCCTTCCTGGCGCGCGAGCCGGCGCACGCTTCGCGCCGTGCGGAGGTAGTGCTTGAGGCTGCCGAAACTGCGGACGCCGCGGTTGCGCATCTCCAGTGGCAGGCGCGTGACGCGCAGGTCGTGGCCCGCGTCGAACGCGCCGGCGTCCGGGTGGTCGCCGGCCGCGACGAGGTACTCGGCGCGCGGCAGGCGGCGGTAAATCTCCCAGAACCACCGGCCGCTGCCGCCGGTCTTCGGGGGGAAGATGTCGCTGAGGAGGAGCGTCGGTCCTGCGGTCATGCCGGTGTCCCCTTCCGCCCGCGCCAGCGCTCGAACGTCCACCGCATCAGCGGCACGAACGGGCGCGACCGCACCTTCAGTGGGCCGAAGTGGCCGCACAGCGCGTCGTGCAGACCGTCCAGCACCGCGGTCGCGGCGGCGTCGTCCCCGCGGTCGCGGCTGAGGCAGTAGAAATAGTAAACGTGCTTGAGGTACTTCCGCCAGCTCCGTAACCGCGCCGGCGGGCGGCGGTAGCTGCCGACGTGCTTCCGCATCAGGAGGAACAGGTTCCGCGCGTCGAAGTACCGTTGCAGCGGCTTGCCCTCGCGCTGGAACGAACTCGACCCCTTGTGCCACACCAGCGGTTCGGGCAGCACGCCGCAGCGGAACCCGGCGCGGCGGGCGCGGAGGCAGAAGTCCGATTCCTCGTGGATCAGGAAGAAGCGTTCGTCGAGGAGGCCGACGCGGCGGAACACTTCGGCGGAAGTGGTGAGGCAACAGCCGTAGACGATCTCGACTTCGGTGATCGCCGGAGCCGGGGCGATGGCCGGGCGGTCGAAGAAGCTCGCGCTGCCGTCTGCGTCGAACGTGCAGCCGTCCATCATCACCACGTCCGGCTCGTCCATCCAGTACACCACCGGTCCGACGACGCCATAACCCGCGGACATGCCCGCGAGCAGGCGGGTGACGAGGTTCGGCGCGACGACGGTATCGTTGTTCAGCAGCACGAAGTATTCGGCACCGCGGGCGAGCGCGTCGCGGACGCCGACGTTGTTCCCGCCGGCCCAGCCGCCGTTCACGGGGTTCTGAATCACCCGCACCCACGGGTACGCGGCGGCGAACTGTGTCCCGACTTGCGGCTTCGAGCCGTTATCGACCAGCACCACCTCGACGTTCGGGTAGTCGAGTTCGCGGAGCGACCGCAGACATTTGTGTGTGTCGTCGGTGCCGTTGTAGTTGACGACCACAATCGCGACGCGCGGAGACGCCGGGGTCACGACGCGGCCCCCGGCTTCTCGGACCGCTTCTTGGCGAGGCGCTTCGCGGTACCGACGAACTTACCCGCGAGCCGGGCGGCGAGGCCCAGGCGGTCGGCGTCGTACAGCAGTCGCGCGGCCTGAAGCCACCCGCGCCGCCCCAGCGACGCCCGCAGTCCAATTCGTTCGGCGTAGGCGCGGTTCGCGACGACGGCGGCGACTTCGCGCAGCCCTTCCAGTACCGACGCGCGGTCGTAGCGGCGGGCGGTCGCGTGTTCCGCTTCGAGCATCCGCCGGTACGGCTCGCCCCCGGCGCGGGCCAGATCAATCGCCTCGCCCACGGCGACCGCGGCGGCGTCGGTGTCGCGGTCGTGTACCCAGAAGCCGTTCGCGGCGGTCGCGTATGGGTGCGGGAAGTTCGCCGTACCGGGGAAGCCGGCGACGATCGCGTTGCACGTCATCGCTTCGAGCGCGGTGAGCGGGCAGCCTTCCAAATCCTGCGCCACGAAGAACACGCGGTTGGCGCGGAGCCGCCGCGCGACTTCCGGTTCCGGCACGCCGTCAATCTCCACCCACGGCACGTCGGGGTGCGCCCGCTGCACGGCTTCGCGCACGCGGCGCACCAGGTCCGGCATCTTCCGCGGCATGTAGCTCACCGCGAGTGCGCTATCGGCGGCCGGCTCGGCGATCTCGAACGGCGGGCGGACGATCCACGGCGACACGTGGAAGATGCGGTCCCGCGGCACGCCGTAGAAGTGGTGGCAGAGCGCCGCGACGTAGGGCGAGATGGCGAACACGAACTCGATGCGACTGCGGGCGAGTGCGCGGGGCGGGCCGTAGCGCAGGCCGTAGAAGCCGTTCTGGTTGTTCACCGCGACGCGGCAGTTCCAGGGCGCGCACGTCGCGAGCGAGTCGCGCAGCAGCACCTCCGGGAGAATCACCACGTCGTCCGGTTTGAGGTGGTCGCCGGCGCGCTCGAACGGCACCGGGGCGAGGTCGATGGGCACGCGGTAGAACACGTCGTCGTCGAACGAGTTCGGGCGCGCGAAGAACTGCTCGTCGCGGAGGAGGAACGTCTCGACGCCGGCCTCGCGTAGCAGCGACGCGTGCAGGCGGAGTTCCTTGTTCCCGCCCGACGGTTTGTCGTGCGTCGGGTAGTAGTAGAAGAATCGCATCGGCGTCTCGGGGCGGGTGTCGGTCACGCGTGCCCCTGCTGGAGCGAGCGGTACATCGACCGGTCGAAGCGGCGGTAGTAGGCGAGCAGCAGGCGGTCGGCGCACTCGCGGCCGACGAGCCGCGCCAGAACGGATTCCTTGCGCCCCAGCGGCGGCGGGAACCCGGCGCGGGCGAGGGCGTCGAGCGTCGCGGTGAGCGCCGCGATCAGGTCCGGGCGCACGCGCCGCACGCGGAGTCGGCGGCGGACGCGGAGCGCCGCGGCCGACAACTCCGCGCCCCACCGGGCGAGCAGCGCCGGCGCCCGCGCGAACCCGGCGTGCGCCCGCACCAGCACCTCGGTCCGCGTCACCAGCATCCGCTCGTGGTTCGTGCTCATCGAGCCGGGCGTCTGCCGGTAGTACGCGCCCACCTGCGGCACCGCCACGAACGCGGCCCCCGCGAGCGCCAGCCGCAGCCACAGGTCCCAGTCCTCGCACGACCGCAGGCTCCGCTCGAAGCCGCCGACCGCGTTCACCAGCGCCCGCGAACTCAGGTACGCGTTCGGCGGCGCGGGGTTCGCGTGGATGAGCCGCGGGAACGCGTCGCCGGGCGGAATCACGAAGTCGGTGTCGATCGGTACGGATGGGTCGGTCGCGAACTTCCGCCACCCGCACACCGCGAGCACGTCCTCCCGCCCGCCCGTCGCGCTCACCAGCCACTCGACCGCGCGCTCGTGGAGCAGGTCGTCGGCGTCGAGGAACAGCAGGTACTTGCCGGCCGCGGCCTCGATGCCGGCGTTCCGCGCCGCCGGCAGCCCGGCGTTCGCCTGCGACACGTACCGGACGCGCGGCAAGAACCCGCGGGCCACCGCGTCCGTGTCGTCGTCCGACCCGTCGTTCACCACCACCGCTTCGACCGCCGGGTGCGTCTGCGCGAACACGCTCGCCAGCGCCGCCGGCAGGAGGTGCGCCTGCCGGAAGCACGGGATCACCACAGATACGAGCGGAGCACTCATGCGAAGTCGCGTCGGGTGGTCACGGAATGACCAAGGGGGCCAAGAAGGTCAAGGGGGCCACATATCCCCACTGGCCTTCTTGGCCGAAAGGGCTGCGGGATCGCCACCGGATACGGCGCTTTTGTACAGTTGCGATCCCTTCGCCTGCTCAGAGGCGGCGGCGGAGCGCGCCCCACGCGGTGCCGGGCAGCGCCCGCAGCAACGCGCTGAGCGTCCGCGGGCGCGTGAGCGGGGCGAGAACGCCTTCCCGGACGACCTCGAACGGGAACTCCGCCGCCAGCGCGTGTTCCTCGCGGAGCGCCGGCCGGTTCGCCAGTTCCGTCTCGCGGACGAACAGGAACGCGTTCTGCTGGTACCACCACTCCACCCGGCGGTCGCGCAGCACGCGCGGGCGGATCGGGTCGAGGCGCGCGAACCCGCGCGCGGCAAACAGCGCGCGCCAGAACGCCGGCCACCGCTCGTTGATGTGCGCCGTGCCGCCCTGGCCGGGGACCGCGGCCGAGAACAGCACCACCGGCGCGGCGTCCGTGAGCAGCCGCACCAGCCCCGCCGACGCCGGTTCGGGCAGGTGTTCGCCCACCTCCAGGCACATCGCGAGGTCGAACGTGCGGCCGAGCGCGGGCGGGTCGGTCAGGTTCACTGCGCGGAAGCGGTCGGCGGAGATTCGCAGCTTCGCGCGGTCCACGTAGTCGCCGTCGATGCCGAGGACGTCCGCGACGCCCAGTTCGGCGAACGCGGCCAGCCACGTCCCCAGCCCGCAGCCGACGTCGAGGACCGACGCGGGGCGCACGAGGTCGGCCACGATCGGCGCGACGACGCGCGCGGAGCGGAGCGAGCCGTCCGCCTGGTCGGCGTAGAACGCGGCGTCGTAGGGCGTCGCTTCGGTCGCGGTCATTCGCGCGGTCTCACTCGGAAGGAACGATTTCCCAGCTCGCCGGCCAGCACACCGGGCCGGCGCTCGGCGGCGGCAGCTTGCCGGTGCCGAACACGTCGGCCGGCACCACGGTCAGCTCGGCCGCGTTGGAGATCACGTCGAAGTCCTGAATCCGGTTGCCGAAGTACAGGTCCAGCGGGTACACGCCGGGCATCAGCGGCAACTCCGGCAACCGGCACACGACCGTCCCGGCGGTGAGCGGCGCCGGCTGCGCCGGACCGGGCGTCACCTTGTTGTTGACGCCGAAGATCGGCGAGTGGTACGCGTCCTTCACCACCACGCCGAGCGTCGCGTCGGCCAGCGGCACGTCCACCGCGAACTCGACCTCGACGCGCGCGGTGCCGCGCATCGGCACGGCCGGCGAGCGGCCGTCGGCGTCGTCCACGATCCGCACGCGGCGCATCGCGGGCGTCGAACCGCCGGTGCGCCCCGCGTGGCTCGTCAGATCGACCAGCGCCCCCGCGCCGCCGACGGCCTCGCGGTTGTACGCCTCCACCACGCCGCGGGTCGGGCCGTCGGCGGCCACCTGCCCGCCGCGGAGCCACACCACCCGCGAGCACAGGTTCTGCACCGCGGTCATGTTGTGGCTGACGAACAGCACCGTCCGCCCGCCGGCCGAAACCTCGCGCATCTTCCCCAGGCACTTGTTCTGGAACTCCGCGTCGCCGACCGCGAGCACCTCGTCGATGATGAGGATTTCCGGCTCCAGGTGGGCCGCGACCGCGAACGCGAGCCGCACGTACATGCCGCTGCTGTACCGCTTCACCGGCGTGTCGAGGAACTGCTCGACGCCGGCGAACGCGACGATCGCGTCGAAGCTGCGGGCGATCTCGCGGCGGCTCATGCCGAGCACGCTGCCGTTCAGGAACACGTTCTCGCGCCCGGTCAGCTCCGGGTGGAACCCGGTGCCGACTTCGAGCAGGCTCCCCACCCGCCCGCGCAACTCGACGCGCCCGGCGGTCGGCTCGATGATGCGCGACAGCACCTTCAGGAGCGTGCTCTTCCCGGCCCCGTTGCGGCCGATGATCCCGACCACCGCGCCGGGGTTCACCTCGAACGACACGTCCTTGAGCGCCAGGAAGTCGCTGTTCGTGGGTTGCGGCGCGCGACGGAACAGGGACGCGAGCCGCTCCGACAGGTTCAGCCCGCCGCGCACGCGGGTGCCGAGCCGGAACCGCTTCGTCAGGTTCGTTACGCGAATCGCGGGGTGCATCGAGCCCTCAAATCAGGTCCGCGAATCCGCGTTCCACGCGCCGGAAGTATAGCACCCCCGCCACCGCCAGCGCGACGCCCACCGCCGACGACACGCCGAACGCGTACCAGTCGAACGGGCCGCCCAGCGCCGCCTGCCGGAACGCCAGCACCAGCCCGTACGCCGGGTTCAACGGCAGGTACGTCTGCGCCGTCGGACCGAGCGCGTCCGCCGGCAGGTACACGCTCGGCGTCGCGAACATCCACAATTGTACGCCGAACGTCAGCACGTACTTGAAGTCGCGCTGCGCGACGATCAGCGCCGAGAGCAGCACGCCCACGCCCGCCGCCGCGACCGCGAGCGACACTACCACCAGCGGCAGCAGCAGCACCGACCAGCCGGGTGCCACGCCGACCGCGAGCGCCATCGCCGCGAGCAGCGCCGACGCGATCACCAGGTCGAACAGCCCCACGCCGACCGTGCTGAGCGGGATCACGAGCCGCGGGAAGTAGATCTTGGTGACGAGGCGCTCGTTCGCGACCACGCTCCCGGCCGCCGCGGTCACGGTGTTGCCGAAGAACGTCCACGCGACCATGCCGGCGAACACGAACAACGGGTAGTGTTCCACCTTGCCGTCGATGCCGGCCATGTTGCCGAGGAACAGCGCGAACACGGCCATCGTGGCGAGCGGCTGCGCCACCGCCCAGCCGAGGCCGAGGACGGTCTGCTTGTACCGCACCTTCACGTCGCGGAGGGCGAGGAAGAACAGCAGTTCGCGGTACCGCCATAGCTCGCCCAGGTCGGGCAGCGCCCACCCGGCTCGCGCTTCGATGACGGTCACCGGCGGTTCGAGCGGCGCGGACAGCGGGCGCAC
>JAYUBA010000163.1:0-8310 GCA_043741075.1 Frigoriglobus sp. | reverse complement strand
CGGAGCGTCAGCGACGGGGTGGGTGGCGATGGTGTGGGTGGCGACCGGGGCGCCTTCAATTTCGCCGCTTGTAGCGAAGTTCCCTGTTCCCCCGAGCGCGACGCCGGGGTAAACTACGGGAGCGCAGAAGTTTCTCCCGCCGCGCGATGTCCCCCACCGACCCCCGCCGAAGCTTAGTGGTGTCCGGTCGTCACTCTTCGCCGCACCTTCATCTGCCACCGCTCCCTGGAGCCGCCTCGATGCTCGACATCGTGCTGAACCGCAAACCGCAGACCGACTGCACCCGCACCTCGCGGCGCGACTTCGTCCGCGCGGGGGCGCTCGCGGGGCTGTCGCTCCCGGCGCTACTCCGGGCGGAGGCGCACGCGTCCAAGAAGGACGCGTCGCTCGCGAAGGGCGCGCGGGCCAGGTCGGTCGTGCTCGTGTACCTCGGCGGCGGCCTCTCGCACCACGACAGCTTCGACCCCAAGCCGGACGCCCCGGACGACATCAAGGGCAAGTACGGCACCGTCGGCACCGCGGTGACCGGCCTGCGCGTCAGCGACAAGCTGCCGCTCATGGCGAAGGTGATGGACAAGATCGCGCTGGTCCGCTCCGGGGCGCACAACAACGACCACCACGAGACCGCGACCAACTGGGTCATGTCGGGCCGGTTCGGCACGCCGTTCGGCGACTACCCGGCGGTCGGCGCGGTGGTCGCCCACGAGACCGGCTTTTCCGGCACGCTGCCGCCCTACGTCGCGGTGCCGCGGAACCCGTCGTTCACCTGGGAGTTGGGCAAGTCCGCGTTCCTCGGTGGCCGGTACGAGTCGTTCAAGGCCGGCGACCCCAGTCAGCCGAACTACAAGGTGCAGGACCTGACGGCCGACGCCGTGGACGCGAAGAAGGCCGCCCGCCGCGAGACGCTCCTTCAGGCGGTGGACGGGCTGGCGAAGAAGGTGGAGGGCAACGACCAGATCGCCACCTACGACGAGTTCCACGCCCGCGCCCGCGAGATGGTGCTTTCCACGGAAGCGCGGAACGCGTTCGCCATCGACCGCGAGTCGGAGAAGCTCCGCGACCGCTACGGCCGCAACACCGCGGGGCAGTCGATGCTCCTCGCGCGGCGGCTGGTGGACGCCGGCGTGCGGTTCGTCACCGTGAACTACGGCGGGTGGGACCACCACGCCAAGATCTTCGACAGCCTCGACAAGAAGCTGCCGGAGTTCGACCGGGCCGTGTCCGCGCTGGTGGAGGACATGAGCGCCCGCGGCTCGTTCGAGAACACGCTGCTGGTGGTGATGGGCGAGTTCGGCCGCTCGCCGAAGGTGAACAAGGACGCGGGCCGCGACCACTGGGGCCAGGCCGCGTCGCTGCTGTTCGCGGGCGCGGGCGTGAAGCCGGGCCTCGTACTCGGCAAGACCGACAAGCACGGCGCGTACGCGACGCAGCGGCCGGTGTCGCCGGGGGACGTGGCGTACACGATCCTCGACGCGGTCGGCATCGACCCGCGCAAGCAACTGGTGGCGCCGGACGGCCGCCCCATCGAGATCCTCGACCAGGGCGAGGCGGTGAAGGAACTGTTCGAGTAAGCCGTTCACCGGAGGAGTTGTCCATGCGTGTCGAAGAACTTCGGACGTTGCTGAAGGCGCGTCCGTTTCGGCCGTTCACGGTGTACGCGACCGACGGGACGGCGATCCCGGTCTGGCACCCGGACTTCGCGCTCCTGTCACCGGACGGTCGGACGCTGTGGGTCTACCAGCGCGACTACTCCTGCGACTTGCTCGACGTGATGCTCATCCCCCGCTTCTCGTTAGCCGCCCCCGACTCCGCGCCCCCAGCGGAGGGCACGCCCCAGTCAGGGGCCGCCTGACCGGGCCGCGGGGCTTGACTCAACGCGCCCCACGGTGATTCCATGCGCCTCCTCCTCTGCCTGCTCGTCCTTCCGCTCGCCTCCGCCCCGTCCGTCACGTCGCAAGACAAGAAGCCGGCCGACGCGAAGAAGGAGCCGCCGCCGAAGGTGCTGTACGCGGTGCCGCTGGTCGCCAGGCCGGGCGAGAAACAGAAACTCGCCCTCCGCGGTAAGAACCTCGCGGCCGTCAAGGAGGTGAAGGTGTCCGGCGCCGACGCGAAGGTGAAGGTACTCGGGGCGAAGGCCGTCGGCGTGCCGAACAACTACCCCGGCGACCGCGTCGGCGATTCCGAGGTGGAGGTCGAACTCGAACTCCCGAAGGGCGCGAAACCGGGCGCGGTGACGCTCACCGCCGTCGGGCCGGGCGGCGAGTCGAACGCGTACACGCTGCTCGTCCGCGACGACCTCCCGGTAATTCTGGAGAAGGAGGAGAACGGCGGGTTCGACACGGCACAACTACTCACGCTGCCGTGTGCCGTGGAGGGCACCATTAAGGGCGAGCGCGATGTCGATGTGTACAAGTTCGACGGCAAGAAGGGCGACACGGTGACGGTCGATGTTCAGGCCGCGCGGTTCGGCTCCCCGGTGGACGGCTTCCTCACCGTCTACGACGCCGACCGCAAGGTGATCGCGTCGGCCGACGACGTGAACGGCTCGCCCGACCCGGTGCTGACCGTCACCCTCCCCAGGGACGGCATGTACTTCATCGCGCTCATCGACGCGAACGACCTGGGCGGCGCGAACTTCGGTTATCGGCTCGCGGTGAAGAAGGGGAAGTGAAGCGCCGGTACAATCGGACCCCGGAACCGGATACCCGGTCACCTCCGCGTTTGCACCGCGTCAGAAGCGCGGTATAATCCGATAAGCGTGGCGGCCAGTGCCTCTCACCCGCCGCGCAGTCTGCAAGGGGACGTCATGCCGCACCCCAAGCGTTCTGCCCCGTCTACCGACACGTTCCCGCCCGGCTCCGTTCTCGGCGTGCTCGCCGAGCGGACGCAGCTCGACTTCGAGCTCGAGTTCTTCGGGAAACTCCTGGCCGCCGTGCCGGACTTCGCCGACGCGCTCCGCGCGCAGGCGTGCAACCTGACCCTCAAGGGCCGGTTGCAGGACGGCCTGGCCGTCGATCAGAAGCTCGTCGCGGTGCGCCCGGACGACCCGACGGCGCACTACAACCTGGCCTGTCGGTTCGCGCTCCTCAAGCAGCGCGACAAGGCGATCACGACACTCCGGAAGGCCGTCGAACTCGGCTACCGCGACTTCGAGTTCATGCTCGAGGACCACGACCTGGATTCCATCCGCAAGGACCCGCGGTTCCGCAAGCTGGTCAAGGAGTTCAAGGGCCATTAGAAGAGACGGAGGCAGAAGGTTGGCCACAAAGAAGCACAAAGGGCACAAAAGAAGGCCGAAGGCAAGAGTGAGTTCGATTCAAACTCTGCTCTTCTTTACTGTTCCCTTTTGTGCCCTTTGTGCTTTTTTGTGGCCGATCTTCTTCTCAGAAGCGCTCCCATGACCGCCCCCCTCTTCTCCTCCCCCGCGTCCGACGACGCCCGCGCCGCGTTCGCCGCCAAGCCGCGGAGCCTGGTCGATAAGGTGATGTCGGTCGCGGACGCGGTGGCGCGGTTCGTGCGCGACGGCGACTACCTCGCCACCGGCGGGTTCGGCACCAACCGCATCCCGGCGGCCGTGTGTCACGAAATCCTCCGCCAGCGCCGCCAGAACCTCGGCTTCTCCGGCCACACGGCCACGCACGACTTCCAGATTCTCTGCGCCGGCAACCTGACCGGCCGCGGGCAGACGCTCGCGCGTGTGGACGCCGCATACGTCGTCGGCCTGGAGGCGCGGGGCTTGTCGCCGCACGCGCGGCGGGTGATGGAATCCGGCACGGTGCAGGTGGCGGAGTGGTCGAACTACACGCTCGCCCTCCGCTACACCGCGGCGGCGATGGGCGTGCCGTTCGTGCCGGCGCGGTCGCTGCTGGGCACCGACACGCTCGCCCACTGCGCCGCGAAGGTGATCGCGTGCCCGTTCACCGGGGAGAAGCTGGTCGCGGTGCCGGCCTTGTACCCGGACGTGGCCGCGATCCACGTCCACGAATCCGACCGCTACGGCAACTGCCGCTTCACCGGCACCTCGGTGGCCGACTTCGACCTCGCGCGGGCCGCGAAGCGGGTGATCATCACCTGCGAGCGGCTGGTGCCACACGACGAGATGCGCCGCGACCCGCACCGCACGCAGATCCCCTTCTTGTGCGTGGACGCGGTGTGCGAGGTGCCGTACGGCAGCTATCCGGGGAACATGCCGGGCGAGTACTTCTCGGACGAGGACCACCTGAAGTCGTGGATGGAGGTGGAGAAGGACGAGGCGGCGTTCGCCCAATTCTTGGAGGATCACATCTTCGGCGTGCGCGACTTCGCGGAGTACCTCGACCAGTGCGGCGGGCTGAAGCGCCTCCAGGCGCTGCGGCAGCGCGAACTTCTTCTGCACCTGGGGAAGTGACGCGGCACCGGTTGCGGCGTGGGGCGCGCGGGTGTAAACTGGGGGCGATTCTGAAGGAGCCGCCCCATGTCGCTGAAGATGACCTGCCCCAACCCGTCCTGTGTGCGGCAGTACGTCATTCCGGAATCAGCCGCGGGGCGCTCGACGCAGTGCCGAGCTTGTGGCCAGACGTTCGTCATCGGCGATTCCGGAACCAACATCGGAAGCGCCCCTCCCGCGCCCGCGGGTCCCCGCCACCCGTCCGCATCGCAGCCCGAATTTCAAACGGTCGGCCGGTTCCTGGTCCGCGGGAAACTGGGCGCGGGTGCGTTCGGCACGGTTTACCGCGCGTACGACCCGAACTTGAACCGCGAGGTCGCGCTCAAGATCCCGAACCCTGGCGCGATGGACTCGCCCCAGCGGGTCGAACGCTTCCTCCGCGAGGCGAAGGCGGCGGCCAACCTGCGGCACCCACACATCGTTCCTGTCTTCGACGCCGGCCATGACGGCGACCGGTACTACATCGCCTCGGCGTTCATCGACGGCAAGCCGCTCTCCGACACGATCGAGGAGCGCGGAACGGACTTCCCGCGGGCCGCGCGCGTCGTCCGCGAGCTGGCCGAGGCGCTGGCGTACGCCCACGAGCAGGGGATCGTTCACCGCGACGTGAAACCGCAGAACATCATGGTGGGCGCCCACGGCCACATCCACCTGATGGACTTCGGCCTGGCCGCGCGCCACGACGAAGAGGCTCGTCTGACGGCCGACGGCGCGGTGATGGGTACGCCCGCGTACATGGCCCCGGAGCAGGCCGCCGGGCAGAAGGGCGAAGCACAACCGGCGACCGACCAGTACGCCGCGGGTGTGGTGCTGTACGAACTGCTCACGGGCCAGGTGCCCTTTTCCGGCCCGCTGCCGGTGGTGATGCACAACGTCATTCATACGGCCCCGGACTCGCCGCGCAAGTTCCGCGCCTATCTCCCGAAAGATTTGGAGACGATCTGCCTGAAGGCGATGGCGAAGCGCCCGGAGGATCGCTACGCCGACTGCCAGGAATTGGCCGACGACCTCCGCCGGTGGCTCGAAAGAGAGCCGATCACGGCGCGGCGGATGGGGTTCGGCGAGCGCGCGGCGCGCTGGGTGAAGAAGGAGCCGAAACTCGCCATCGGGACGGCGATTATCGTGGTCGTGGTCATGGTGAGTTTCGTCCTGATTTCTGCTTTCGCCCGTCGGGCAAATACGGCATGGCGACAAATGGAACCCACCGTGGAACAAGCGAAAAAAGACGCATCCGCGGCGCAAGCGGCCGAAAATCGCGCCGCCGACGCACTCGCCAACGCTCAAGCGGCTCTCGCTCGGGAAGAACAAGCCACCCGGACGGCTGCTGAGGACCGGAAGAAAGCTGAAGCGTTACAGGCAACGATCGATGAGCAAGTAAAGACGATCACCGCGTTGCAGGTGCAAGTACAGGCGCAACAGGCGCAGTTGGGTGCGTGGTTGTGGGACGCCAAAACCACAGCCGAGGTGCTCACCCTCAAGGGGCACTCGGACAGCGTGTATTCCGCGTCCTTCAGCGCGGACGGTTCGCGCATCGTCACGGGCAGTTTTGACAATACGGCGAAGGTGTGGGACGCGAAGAAGGGGGCCGAGGTACTCACACTCAAGGGGCACACGAACAGCGTGTATTCCGCGTCGTTCAGCGCGGACGGGACACTCATCATGACCGGGAGCAAGGACAACACGGCGCGGGTGTGGGATGCAAAGAACGGGCGTGAACGCAGCGTGCTCAAGGGACACACCGGTTTCGTGACTTCGGTGGGGTTCAGCTCGGTCGGGCTGCAGGTGGTGACTGGGAGTACCGACAAGACGGTGCGGGTGTGGATGTCCGAGGCTGAATTTCTCGTTCTCAAAGGGCACACCGAGGAAGTGCGGTCGGCGATGTTCAGCCCGGACGGGACTCGGATCGTGACCGGGAGTGCTGACAAGACGGCGCGAGTGTGGGACGCGAAGACGGGGGCCGAACTGCGAGCGCTCAGGGGGCACGCCGGTTCGGTCAATTCCGCGATGTTCAGCCCGGACGGGACTCGGATCGTGACCGGGAGTGATGACAAGACGGCGCGAGTGTGGGACGCGAAGACGGGTGCGGAGGTACTCACACTCAAGGGGCACACCCACTGGGTGCATTCCGCGTCGTTCAGCGCGGACGGTTCGCGGATCGTCACCGGGAGTTCTGACGATACAGCGAGGGTGTGGGACGCGAAGCCCACGCCGACGGAGAAATCAGGCAAGTTCGACGCCCGAAAGTTGATCGGCAAGTGGCAGACGACGGGCGCGGTCGTGGAGTTTACGAAAGACGGGAAAAGCATCACGATCGTTAGCGAGATCATAGCTGTCAATTGTACATATAAACTTGAAGGCGACAAACTGTCGTTCGAGTTGAAGGTGGCCGGCGAAACGTTCAAGGAGACGACCGTGACCCTCACCAAGTTGACCGATGACGAGATGGTGACCGAGGACAAGGAAGGCAAGGTGGAAACGTTCAAGCGGGTGAAACCGTAGGCTCGCAAACCGGGTGGAGGAAGGCGCGAAGACAACCGCCGCTCACGCGAACGGGCGGAGCCCCTCGCGCAGCACCCTCACGTCCGCGTACCGCGCGTTCGCTTCGAGGGAGAGCGCCTTGCACAGCACCGCTTCCAGCCCGTCGGGCACGTCTGCCCGGCGGACCCGGATCGGCACCCGCGGCTCGGTCGCGATCTGGATCATCTGCGCCGCGGTGGTCGGTTCCAGGTTCAGGACGAACTGACCGGTGAGCAGGTAGTACAGCGTCGCGGCGGCCGAGTACTGGTCGGCCGGTGGCTTCACGTCGCGGTAGTGCGTCACCTGCTCCGGGGCCATGAACGCGGGCGTCCCGCCCACCTCGCCCTGCATCGTCAACCCGCTGATGTGGCACTCGCCGTACGCCCGCGCCAGCCCGAAGTCGGCCACCTTCACCACCCGCCGCGCCTTCGGACCGTCCAGCAACAGGTTCGCCGGCTTCACGTCGCGGTGAACGTACCCCTTCGCGTGCGCGTGCGCCAGCCCGTCGAGCGCGAGGAGCGTCAGCCGCACGGCCGTCTTCACCTCCATCGGGCCGCGCTCCTTCACCCGGTCGCGCAGGTCCGGGCCGGTCACCAGTTCCATCACCAGGTACAGGTGCCCGGCCGCCTCGCCGCTGTCGAGGTGGCGCACGATGTTCCGGTGTTCGAGCGCGGCCATGATGCGGACCTCGCGCAAGAACCGCTCCACGTCCTTCCGCGCGGTTCCCTCCGGTGGCGCGATGGCCTTCACCGCGACCGCCTGCCCGTCGGAATCCCGCACCGCCCGGTACACGACGCCCATCGCCCCGCGCCCGATCTCCTGTTCCAATTTGTAACCGGAGATCGGCGGCCCGACGGCGTGCTGAACGGTCGTCTCCGGTGCCGGGATCGGCTGGGGCGCCGCGGTGGGCAGGTTGAGCGTTTGCTGCTGGTCGGGGTCGGGCGGCGGCACCCCGACGCGGAACACCGTGTGCCCGGCCCGGAGTTCGTCGCCGTCGTTCAGGTCGGCCGTCCGCACCTTTTGGCCGTTCACCGCCACCCCGTTGCGGCTGTTCAGGTCGTACACCCGCACCCGCGGCGGGTTCACCTCCACCAGGAAATGCCGGCGGGAGAAGTACGGGTCGTCGAAGGAGAGTTGGAGGTGCGCGTCCTTCGCGCGGCCGACCAGGAACGTGTCGTGCCGGTCGAAGGCGAACTCGCGGCCGGCGTGCGGCCCCGCGGTGACGGTGAGGGTGACGTTCATTGGGGCGTCCGCGGGGCGGGCGGTCAGTGAGACGCGATTATCCTACACCGCGGCCCGCCGGGCAACCCGTTCCGGGCGAATGGACGCGGTACGGGTGGCCGGGGCAGAGTCTTCGATGCCCCGGT
>JAYUBA010000162.1:0-2505 GCA_043741075.1 Frigoriglobus sp. | reverse complement strand
AACCGCGGTGTCTTCCTCCCCTCCCTTCAGGGAGGGGTCGGGGGTGGGTTCTTGGGAAATCACCTGGTCGCCCGCCGGTTGGGAAATACACTGATCTGCCCGGACGCGAACGTGCCGGGTTTTTGTTTTGTGCCGGCGCGGATTCATTGGAGCGGCTGTGAAGCGGCGTTTCGCCGCGACAGGCCGCGAGGTCAACTGGGGCGGACGCAAGCATGAGCCGGTCGCTAAAGAAAGGCCCGTACGTCGATCTGCGGCTGCTCGCCAAGATCGAACGGCAAGGCCCGCAGAAGGACGCCATCAAGACGTGGTCGCGCGACTGCACCATCGTCCCGGAGTTCATCGGCGCGACGTTCCTCGTTCACAACGGCAAGACCTTCGTGAAGGTGTACTGCACCGAGGACATGGTCGGGCACAAGCTCGGCGAGTTCTCCCCGACGCGGACCTTCAAGGGGCACTCCGGCGGCAAGAAGGCGGCGGCCCCGGCCCCCGCGGGCAAGTAGTGAGTCGTGTTCAGTTTTCAGTGTTCCGTGTTCCGTCTGCAACGCCTGCTTGGTGCCAGACTGACCGAACGCCGCAAACGGGACACGGAAAACTGAACACTGAACACCGAACACCGCTATGGACTACAAAGCCAAACACCGGTTCGCGGACACAGGCCCCCGGAAGATCCGGCTGTTCGCCGACCTGATCCGCGGCAAGAACGTGGACGAGGCGCTGCAACTGCTCCGGTTCTACCACAACCGCGGCGCGAAGTTGCTCCTGTCCGTCGTCCAGAGCGCCTACGGGAACGCCACCGACCGCGAGTCGCCGGACCCGGACGGGCTGGTCGTCTCGGAGTGCCGCGTGGACGGCGCCCCGATGTTCAAGCGGATCCAGCCCCGCGCCCGCGGCACCGCGTTCCAGATCAAGCGGCGGATGGCGCACATCCATGTGACGCTGTCCGACCCGCTCGAAGAGGCCGCGGCGACGAACCGGCCGCGTCTGCCGCCGACCCAGGTGCCCGTTCCGGCCACGACCGGGACCGAGGCCCCGGCGGGTACGACGACGGTGTGAGTACGCGGACCGAGCTTGGCGCAGGGGCCAGCGGAGGGCCGGCCCCTGACTTGTTTCAACGACCGCAACGAATTGCGTAGCCGCGACGGGAAGCGGAACGAGGACGAGACATGGGCCAGAAAGTTCGACCGACGGGGTTCCGAACCGGCATCATGCGGCCGTGGCGGAGTACGTGGTACGCGAGCAAGCAGGACTACGCCGAACTCCTGCTCGAAGATGTCGCCATCCGGGCGTTCATCCAGAAGTTCCTGACGGACAAGCGGGACCGCAAGCAGCAGCGCCCCGGGATCGCCGACATCCGCATCGAGCGGACCCGCGAGCGGGTGACCGTGGTGGTCACGAGCAGTCGCGTGGGCGCGATCATCGGCAAGAAGGGCGAGAAGATCGACAAGCTGACGAAGGCGCTCGAGAAACTGACCCGCCGGCACATCGAGGTGAAGACCGTCGAGGTGACGCGGCCGGAGATCGACGCCCAGCTCATCGCCGAGGACATCGCGGAGCAACTGGAGAAGCGGGCCAGCTTCCGCCGCACGATGAAGCAGGCCATGCAGCGGGCGATGGAGGGCGGCGCGAAGGGCGTCAAGCTCCAACTGTCCGGCCGGCTCGGCGGGGCCGAAATGGCGCGGTGCGAGAAGGGCATGGAAGGGTCCATCCCGCTCTCGACGCTGCGGTGCAAGGTGGAATACGGGTTCTGCGAGGCGACCACGCCGCAGGGCAACATCGGGATCAAGGCCTGGGTGAACCAGGGCGACTACCTGACCGGCGACATCGCCGACCCGACCGACGCCTCGGCGGCGGGTCAGGGCCAAAAGCGCCGGCCCCGTCGGGGACCGGGGGGCGGGGGTGGCGGCGGCTTCGGCGGCGGCCGGTAACGGTTGATTTCTTGTAGGGTGGGCGGTGCCCACCATGCTTTGCGAAGAAGGCGGGCACTGCCCACCCCTACGAAGCGGAGAGCGGCGATGCCACAGATGCCGAAGCGGGTCAAGTTCCGAAAGGCCCAGCGCGGCGTGGTCCGCGGCCGGACGACCCGCAAGAAGTACAACGGCCCGATCAAGGGCAACGCGCACCGCGGCAACTACGTCGCGTACGGCGACTTCGGGCTGCAGTCGCTCGAAGGCGGCTGGCTGTCGGCCGAGTGCATCGAGAGCGGGCGCGTGACGATGACGCGGTTCGTGTCCGGCGAGGGCCGGTACTACATCCGCGTGTTCCCGCACAAGCCGATTACCTGCATCCCCGCCGAAACGCGAATGGGTAAGGGTAAGGGCGAGCCGGAGTACTGGGCGGCCGTCGTGCGGCCCGGCCAGATCCTGTTCGAGATCGGCGGCCTGCCCGAGACCGCGGCCCGCGACTGCCTCGCCCGCGTTGCGTACAAGATGCCGTTCAAGTGCCGGTTCGTGACCCGGCGGCCGAACGTTTAGCGAGTGTTCAGTGTTCAGTGTTCAGTGTTCAGTG
>JAYUBA010000161.1:0-2508 GCA_043741075.1 Frigoriglobus sp. | reverse complement strand
TTATGACTTGAGACTCAGTTAGGCACCCGCCCCAGCTTCCGCTTCACCTCGTCCAGCCGGCCGTCGCGGCGCCCGCGCGACGAGACGCGGGCGTCCGCCTCGTACAGTTCCTTCGCCTTCTCCCACACCGCCTTCGCCCCCGGCTTGTCGTTCAGCCGGAATAGCACGTCGCCGAGGTGGTCCCACACCGTCGCGTCGGCCGCGCCGCCGGGTAGCGCCGCGGCCCGCTCCAGTTCGGCCTTCGCGTCGGCGAGCTTCCCCCGGCGGAACAGCACCCACCCGAGGCTGTCGCGGTAGGCGGCGCTTTCGGGGTCGGCGCTGCCGGCCTTACGGCGGTCGAGGCGGTCCACCGCCAGCGCGTGCCGGACCAGACGCTCGGCCTCGTCCAGGTTGCGGCCCTGGTCGGCGAGGTGGTAGCCGAGGTCGTTGCCCGCGGCGGCGTGGTCCGGGTCGTCGTCCAGGATGGCCCGCAGCAGCGCCTCCGCGTCGGCCGGCTTCTTCGCGCCCCAGTACGCCCCGGCCTGCGCGTACCGCACCTTCGGCCGGTCGGCCGGCGCGTCGAACTCGTCGGCCAATTTCTTCCCGTACTCGATGGCGTCGTCCCACCTGCCGAGCGCGCGCAGCACGGCGTGCCGGCGGAGGCGGCACGTGAGCCGGTTGTCGTCCCCGGCCTGTTGGATGGCCTTGTCCGCGGCGTCGAGCGCCTCCAGCGCCTTGCCCTGTTCGGCCAGCGCGAGCGCGAGGTGGAAGTTGAAGAACACCTCGGCCACGCGCACGCCGGGCGCGGCGAGGCCGGCGCGGCACTCCGCCTCGACTTCGGCCGGCTGGCCCGCGAGCCACAACACCTGAATGAGTGCGCCGTAGGCGTCGGCCTGCGTGTCGTCCGGCGCGGCGCGGAGCGCCCGCCGGAACTGGACGATGGCGAGGTCCAGCTTGTGGTACCGGGCGGCCAGCGCGCCGAGGAAGTAGTAGGTGCCGGAGGCGCGCTTGGTGCCGGCCTTCAGGTCGTCGGCCGCGGCGCCGAGGAGCGCGGCCACGCCGCCCGGCTCGCCCTCCAAAGCGTCGGTGACGGCCCGCGCCTTGTCCGCCGCGAGCGCCTTCGCCGCGGCCGTCGCGGGCGTCTCCGGTTTGTCCTTGTCCTTCTTCTTGTCGTCCAGTGCGACGAACGAGCGGTCCAAATCCTTGATGATCTCGACGGGCCGACCGGTCTTCAGGTGCGACCGCACGACGACGCCGATCACGACCGGATCGGCGGTGACGCGGGTGATGGTGGCGAACAGGTCGTCGGCGGCCGTGCGGGTGTCCGGGTCGCGTGCCATTTCGGCGGCGAGGACCGCGGCGAGCGGCCGGTTCAGCTTGTCGCGGTCGGCGAGCGCCTGAAGCGCCGGCACCGGGTCGCGGCCGGCGGCGGCGAGCAACCGGGCGAGCCGCTGGTACGGCTCCGGGGCGCGCGGCTGGAGCTTCAGGAACGGTTCGAGGTGCTTGAGCGCGGCGGCGTGGTCGCCGCTGGCATCGAGCGCGCCGGACAGGTTCCAGCCGAGGCGGGCGGCACCGGCCGGGTCGTCGGCTTTGCGCGGGTCGGCGTACAGCTTCGCCGCGGCCTCGAACGCTCCGGCCGCGGGTTCAAACTTGGCGCGCTTCACGAGCACCTGACCCAGCCGTTCGAGGCAGTCGGCGGCCTCGCTGTCCGTTTCCTTCGGGGTGAACGCGAACGCGGCGATCACGGCCGCGCGGCGGTCGGTGAGCAGTTCGACCGCCTTGCGGAGCGCGCCTTCGGCGGCGGCGAGGTCGTTGGCCTTCTCGCAGAGCGTGGCGAGGTCGCGGTAGATGCGCACGGCGGTCGCGGGCTTTTCGGGAAGCGTCTTGCTGTCGGCCGCGAGCTTGGCCGCCGCGACGGCCTCCTTCAACTCGCCCGCGTCGAACAGCAGCCGGGCGAGCAGCGCGGCGGTGTCGTAGTCGGCGGGGTCTTTGTCGAGCACCTTGCGGGCGAGTTTGATGGCGTCCGGTTCGCGGCCGAGTTGGGCGTACAGCCGCGCGAGTTGCTTGAGCGGTTCGGTGGCGTCCGGGTCGGCCTTCGCGGCGGCCTCGAACTGCTTGGCGGCGGTGAGCAGGCGGTCGCGGCGGAGGTTCCACACGGCCGCGCCGTACTTCGCGAGCGCGTCCTTGTGCGCCTCGGTGGCGGCGGGCGCGACCGGCGGCGGTTCCGGTTCGGCCGCCGTACACAGCACCGCCCCGACGATCAGCCCGGCGACCATGTGGGTTCTCGCTGCGAATGATGCTTCGGCAAGTTCCCGGATGATAGCGGCGGTGGCGGTTCGTGCCAACGCGAAGAGGTGAGGGAGGCGGGAAGAGAAAACAGCCGCAGATAACGCAGACAGCGCAGATCAAGACAGAAACGAAGAGAGAAGATTGGAGACTTCTCGGTGGACGCGACAGGTCTTAACTTGCTGCGCTGATTGATCTTCTCAAGAAATCCAGCCTGTGCCTCTTTGGGGGTTACCACACCAA
>JAYUBA010000160.1:0-8325 GCA_043741075.1 Frigoriglobus sp. | reverse complement strand
AAATGGTCACTGACCCCAAGAATAAGGACTTATGTCAAGTCTGAAGCCCTCGAATAAGGACTTACGTCGCAAATCGGGATTTGGTGTGCAAAGCCGGGGGACGCTACTTCTTGCCGGCCTTCCTGGGCTTCCCGGCCTTCTTCAGGTCGTCCAGGTTGGCCTGGCAGCACGGGCAGCCGACCGTCGTGAGGTGGAACTCGATGTAGTCGAGCAACTCCGGGTCGCCGGCACCCAGCAGGAAGCTGCCGAGTTGTTCGCGCGACAGACAGCTCACGCGCTCGCGCCGCCAGATCGCCCCGACCGTGTGTTCCCCGCGGTCCTCCTGCTCCACCACTTCTTTGTATACCGCCCGCAGTTTCGCGCTCTCGCGCAGCGCCTTTTCCACGGCCGCCAGTTCGGCGTCGGGGAGGGCGTCGTGCAGGTAGTCGCGGAGCATCTGCCGGGTGATCTCGGCCATGGCGCGTCTCGCGGAACGTGTCAGGCCGTCAGTATATCGGCCGCCCCGCGGTGGGCGAAGCGATCTTCGCGCCCCCGCGGCGCTTCCGGAGAGACGAATCTGTAAACTTTCCGATGCGCCGCGTCAACGATCCGCTACAATCCGCCCTTCGTCCGGAGGAATGTCGTTTTGTTGCTAACCTGTAGCGTTTTTGTGGTTTACTCGGATCGTGAGGGCTGCTACAAATGTCGTTGGTGCGAGAAATGCTCCGGAAGTTCCGTAGTTATCGGTTGAGCGGTTCCGTCACCGCGTCACGGTAACTCCCGCCATTTTTCCCCTCTCAGAGATGCGCCCCATGCAACCTCGCCTGTTTCGCCTCGCCGTGGCGGCCCTTGCCGTCGCCGGTCTCCTGACTATGTCGCCGCGGGCCTCCGCCGACACCATCAGCCTGAACTTGATCCCCGGCAGCACGTCCGTCAGCTACAAGCCGAACGGCGGATCGGTGGTGTCGGTCGGCGGCGGCCCGTTCCACTGGACGCAGACCACTCCGATCAACACCAACTACGCGTCCGCGATCACCACCTACTGCATCGACCTCAACCACGGGGTCACGAGCGGGACGTACACCACCCAGAGCAACCTGGCGCTGGCCCCGACCATCGGGACCGCCGCCAAGGGGTCGGCGATCACCGAACTCTTCGACCGGTACTACACCAGCAGCCTGACCAGTTCGCCCAACTCGTCCGCCTTCCAGCTCGCCCTGTGGGAACTGGTGTACGACGGCGCGACGAGCAAGAGCCTGAGCGCCGGCAGCATCCAGGGCGACACCACCAAGGCGTACACCGCCCAGGCCCAGAGCATGTTGACCAGCCTCGGTTCGGGATCGTACGCCATCCACGACCTCGCCACTTCGCATCTGGAGGCTCTGGTTTCGTCTAACGGGAACCAGGATCAGATCGTGGTGGTGCCGAACGCGGCGAAGGGCGTGCCGGCCCCGCCGGCGGTGATGCTCGCCGGGATCGGCGTGCTGGCCCTGTTCGGCCGCTCCCGCTGGACCCGCCGCACCCCGACCGCCGCGTAAGTCCCGACCCGACGCTTGACCGCGAAGCCCGCACTTCGGTGCGGGCTTCGCTCGTTTCCGCGTCTCATACGCAATTGTGCTGAACCGTAACCATCTTCTGGGCTTTGACCTCCCCCCTTAGAGGGGGGAGGTCGCCGCGTCGCTTTGGACGCGGCGGGTGGGGTGAAACGTCGCTCCACTCGTGTCGCTTCACCCCCCACCCGGCGGCGAAGCGCCGCCGACCTCCCCCTCAAGGGGGGAGGTCAAGAACAAAGACGGGCACCATCACTCATCCACGCGATTCGGTATCAGTTCGTTCCAACCTCCCGTTGCGGCCGTGACGGTTGTACCGGATAATCGGCGCGTTCCGAACCGGCGAGGGCGAAGCCGTGACAAAACTCATCCTGGCGACGGTGGCGGTGCTGGCGCTGTCTGAACGGACCCCGGCACGGGCGCAGTTCGTGGTCGGCCCGGCGTACCCCTACGGGTACGGCTACGGCGGCGGGTACTCGTACTCCCAAAGAAGCGCATTCGGGTTCTCAGTCGGCGGGCCGCGGTTCCGGGTGAGCGGGTTCTCCGGCGGGTTCGTCACGCGGTCCGCGTACTTCGCCCCGCCGATCGGATTCGTCCCGGCGGGGTTCGGGTACAACCCGTTCGTGCCGGTCGGGTACGGGTTCGGCAATCCGTTCCTGGGCGGCTGGGGACCGGGGTTCGGGCCGCCGGTCATCGTGGTTCCGGTGCCGGTCTTCGTCGGCGGAAACTTCCCTGATCCGAACGAAGTCGGTGCCGCCGGTAACGTCCCGCCGCGGAACGACGGCCTGCTGTTCCCTAGAGGGGCAAAGGACGGCGATTACCTCGTGATCGCGCCGAAGAAGGAAGTCACCGTCCCGGCGGTGACCCGCGTCGCCCCGCGCCCGCCCGCTCCGGTGGTCGCGTTCGACCCGCTCAAGGGGGCGGTGAGGGCGGAGGTGGCGGAAGCGGACCCGAAGAAGGAGGCCGCGCGGCTGGTGAAGTTGGGGCGCGCGTCGTTCGTCGCCGGCGACTACGGCCGCGCCGCGGAACACTTCGAGCGGGCGGCGGCGGCGGACCCGGCCGACGCGCCGGCGTGCTTCCTGCACGCGCAGGCGAAGTTCGCCGCCGGGCAGTACGCGGACGCGGGCGCGCGCATCCGCGAGGGTCTGGCCCGCGACCCGAACTGGCCGAAGGCCGCGTTCGACCCGAGCGAACCGTACGGCGACCGCCCGGAGCGGTTCGTACTCCACCTGGTCGCGCTGAAGAAGGCCGTGGCGGACAATCCCCATCAGGCGGCGCTCGAATTCGTGCTCGGCTACGAACTGTGGTTCAGCGGCGACAAGGCCGAGGCGGACAAGCTGTTCCGCGCCGCCGAGAAGCGGCTCCCCGCGCCCGGCCCGATCGCGCTGTTCAAGTTGCCGTGAGGCGGGGAATGACGAATACCCCACCAATGCCCCACCAATGACGAAGGAAGCCGACGTGTTCTTGCCCTCTCCCGCATAGGGGAGAGGGCAAAACCAAGAGCCATCCTTCGTCATTGGTGGTGCATTCGTCGTTCCCGTGCGGGAGGGGGCTACACTATCAGCACGCGCGGGAACGATCCCCGTCTTCGCATTCGCCCCGCACGGTTGACTCATGCTCCTCCTTTCCTGCACGAACGTGTCCCGCGGGTACGGCGCGACCCCGCTGTTCGAGGACGTGGCGTTCGAGGTCCACGCGGGCGAGCGGGTCGGGTTCGTCGGCCCCAACGGGGCCGGCAAAACCACCCTGCTCCGCATCCTCGCCGGACTGGACGAACCCGACTCCGGCAAGGTGCAACTGCACGCCGGCGCGCGCCTCGGGCTGCTCCAACAGGTCGCCGAGTTCCCCACCGGCCGCACGCTATTCGAGGAGGCCAAGTCCGCGTTCGACGAACTGCTCGCCACGCAGCGCGAGTTCGAGCGCGTCGCCGAAGAACTCGCGACCAACACCGACGAGACGCAGCACCGGCAACTGAGCGAGACGTTCGACCGCCTCACCGAACTGCTCCGCCATCACGACGCGTTTGAACTCGATCACAAGGTCGAGAGCGTGCTCGCGGGGCTGGGCTTCAAGGCCGCCGACCTTCACCGCGACGCGAACACCTTCTCCGGCGGCCAGCAGCGGCGGCTCCTCCTCGCGAAGGTACTCCTCTCCGCGCCCGACGTGATGCTCCTCGACGAGCCGAGCAACCACCTCGACATCGACACGACGCGGTGGCTCGAGGGCTACCTCGCGCAGCAGCCCGAAGGGATGCTCGTCGTCAGCCACGACCGCTACTTCTTGGACAAGGTGACGAACAAGACGTTCGAGCTGCACGCGCGCAAGATCACGAGTTACCCCGGCAGCTTCAAGCAGTACGTGCGGCTCCGCGACGAGAAGTACGAGCGCGAGTTGAAGGAGTTTACGGCGCAGAAGGAGTACATCGAGAAGCAGGAAGAGTACATCCGGCGAGCGCACTACGGGCAGCTCGCCAAGCAGGCGCAGTCGCGGGTGAAGGCGCTCGACCGCATCGACCGGCGCGAAAAGCCGACGAAGGTGAGCGGCCCGCACATCGCGTTCAGCGAGGTGGCCCGCTCCGGCGACAACGTGTTCCACGTCGAGGAATTGACGAAGCGGTACGGCGACAAGACGCTCTTCGAGAACCTCAGCTTCGACCTGCCGCGCGGCCGGCGCCTCGGCATCATGGGCGCCAACGGCTGCGGCAAGACCACCCTTCTGCGCATCCTGCTGGGCGACGAGGAGGCGACGAGCGGCGAGGTCCATCGCGGGCACCTCGTCTTTCCCGGCTACCTCGACCAGCACCTCGCGATCCTCGACTCCGAGAAGAGCGTGATGCGGGCCGTGTGGCCGGACGACGACCCGCAGCAGACCGAGCAGAAGATGCGCGACCTGCTCGGCAGCTTCGGCCTGCACGGGGAGATCGTCGAGCACCCGATCGCGTCGCTCTCCGGCGGCGAGCGGTCGCGGGCGGCGCTCGCCAAGCTCACGGTGAACGGGGCGAACCTGCTCGTCCTCGACGAGCCGACTAACCACCTCGACATCTGGGCGTGCGACTCGCTGGAAGAGGCGCTGAAGGCGTACGAGGGGACGTGCATCGTGGTGAGCCACGACCGGTACTTCCTGAACCGCGTCGCGGACCTGATGATCGTGTTCGCCGACGACACCACGGAAGTGGTGTACGGCAACTACGACACCTACGAGCTGCTGCGCACGGCCCGCGAACAGGCGACGAAACAGGGGAGCGGGGGGCGTAAGGCCGAGTCGGGCGAACGGCGCGGCGTCGGCCCGCCGAGTGAGGCGAACCCGGACAAGCCGGCGAAGCGCAAGCGCAAGTTCCCGTACCGCAGGGTGCCGGACCTCGAAGCGGACATCGCGGCCACCGAGGCGAAGATCGCGGGCCTGGACGCCGCGCTCCAGTCGCCGGACGTGTACCGCGACGCGCCCCGCCTCCGCGCCACGCTGTCCGATCTGGAGAAGGCGAAGGACGCGCTGGC
Source organism: Frigoriglobus sp. (assembly GCA_043741075.1). Taxonomy (GTDB): domain Bacteria; phylum Planctomycetota; class Planctomycetia; order Gemmatales; family Gemmataceae; genus Gemmata. The sequence goes on along the minus strand of JAYUBA010000160.1, from coordinate 3,302 downwards.
GCGGCTGTACCAGCACTGGGAAGAGGCGGTAGAATTGAACGGGTGACAACCATGAGGTGCGCGATGCCGATAGAGCCGACCCTGAACGCACGGAACGACGAGAACCGGCCCGCGGCGGAAGCCGCGACCAACGGCGAGAGCGTGGCCGATCTGAAATGCGAGATCGAGCGGCTGCGCGCGCAACTCGTCCGGGCGACGGCCGACGCCGTGGCGTACCGGCAGGCGGCATACGCGATGCTGAACGAGCGCGTCCCGTACGCCCCGCCGACCGGGGACGAACTTCACGACCTCCTGCACGGCTCGCGCGGGCAGGCCATCGCGGAGATCATCGCCGAGCTCGAGCGGGAGGGCGAAGGATGAACCCCGGTCCGCCGGTCAACTACCGGGTCTCTCAGTCGCAACTTACCGCCGAACAATTCCGCCAGCTCATGGCCCTCGCGCAGTCGCAAGGGCGGCGACAACTCGTTCTCCGGGCCGCGCGCTACGTGATCGACGAACTCGCCTACGACCCCCTCAAGTTCGGGGAGTCGCGCGGCCACCTCCCGCACCTCCAACTCGAGTTGCGGATCGCGTTCGCGCCGCCGCTGTACGTCGAGTTCGCGGTCCACGAGACCGCCCGCCAGGTCTTCATCCGCGGCTTCGGGCTGTGCGGCTGACGGCCCGGCGCGGGGCTGTTACACTGAAGGCACCACCGGAGAGCAGCAATGGACGATACCGTACCGAACGTCCCCAACACGTCCGCCCCCGAAGCGAACGGCCACGCGGGCGCCGATGCGGTCGCGGCGCTGAAACGCCGCATCGCCGAACTGGAAGTCGCGCTCGCCGCGATGACCCGGCAGCGCGAGGAGACGCGCCGCATGTTCTTCGAGCTGTACGACCACGCGTTCCCCGACGACCCGCCGCCGACAGAGGAGGAACTGCTCGAAGAGCGCAAGACGCTCGTGCCCGGCACCATCAGCGACTTCATTGCGGAATTCGAGCGGCAACAAGCGGGGAGCAGCGGCAAATGACTCCGCGACAGTTCGCCGTGCATCACTCCGGGTTCGCCCGCACCTCAACCTGAACCACACCGGTCAAAAAACCGCTCTTGACACCGCTGGCGGGCACGCTATCTCTCCTCCCCTTCACGGCTGATCCGGGTTCGGGGACACATCCGGCAGCGGGTGTGGGGAATTGGGGGGGACTGCGATGAAGTGGTTCGTCTGTGGCGCCGCCGCCGTGGCGCTCCTGGCCGGGGTGCCAGCACAGGCCGGGGACATCGAGTTCCGGCCGGTCGATACCAAGAAACTGGTCGTCATGCCGAGCAAGGCCGCCGCCAACCTCGCGGCCGGGACCATCAACCTCGTCGGCCAGACCGCCGCCGGGTCGATCGAGAGCAACGGCTACATTAAAACCATCAACAACCTGTTCAGCGTCAAGCGGAGGTCGCCGACCACACAGGCCGGCCCCAGCGCCCTGCCGTCGCCGAACCTGTACCAGTCCACGCAGTACAAGAACTACAACACGCCGGTCATGCCGATCTACCAGAAGCGCTGACGAATCGGCCCGACCGCGCTCCGAACGGCCCGCCACCCGGCGGGCCGTTCTCATTTCGAGGAACCTTTTGCTCTCCCCGGCGTTTAAGATTGAAGTGCGGAAGTCATGCCACCGCACACCGGGAGAACCACATGCGTCGGGTCGCACTGCGTGTCGGAACCGCGTTCGTCCTCGGGTTGGGACTGGTTTCCCTGCCGGCCGCGGCGGAGGACGCCAAGCCGACCGGGGATTCGCCGGCGAAAGCGCCGAGCTGGTCCGGGTACGTCTACGTCGCCGACGTGGTGGGCGAGGTCGTGAAGGCCAACGACTCGTCCGTGACGCTGCGCATCACCTGGATGGAGCCGAAGAACGCGAACACCGGCCGCCGGAACCTGAGCGGCAACCACCGCAACTTCCACAATCCGTTCCAGCCGCAGTCGGGCCGGCAGCAACAGCCGCAGTTCAAGGAAGTGCATCACGATTATGACCTGGATTACCTGCCGCAGTCCCTCGTCCGCGTGAAGAAGCTCCCGGCCAAAACGGACGAGACCGGCAAGAGGGTGCCCGTCACGCAGAAGGAACTCGACGAGCTTCGCGCCCCGGCGGGCGTGACCGGTTACGCCGCGAGCCGATCCGACGTGACCTCCGGCACCATCCTCGAAGTGATCCTCATTCGCGACAAAACCGTCGCCGCCGATAAGGCGACCGACAGCGACCTGCGGATCAAGTACGCGATCGTGCAGGGGAAGGATCCGAACCCGCCCAAGGACATCGCCAACGCCGGCAACACGAAGGACGAGAAGAAGAAAAAGAACTGACGTGTTCTGCCGTGTAGCCGCGGGCCGGAGGCGAGCGTGTCGCGCTCAGGGCTTCAACTCGGCCGCGGCCTTCTGCGCCGCGGCGACGATCTTCGCTTCCCAGTCCGGGTCGTCCGGGTGGAACGGGAACGTCACCCCGCGCGAGCTGTTCACGATCGCGCCCAAGCCGTCGGCGCGGTACGCGACCTTCACATCGGCCGCGGTGCCGCCCTGCGCACCGTAACCCGGCACGAGCAGCCACACGTCCGGCATCGCGGCGCGGAGTTCGGCCAGTTCCTTCGGGTGCGTCGCGCCGACCACCGCGCCCACGTCACCGAGGCCGCATTCGCCGATGGTGGTCGCGTTCCACTTCGCCACTTCCGCCGCGACGTGCCGGTACAGCGGTTTGCCGTCGCACACCAAGTCTTGAAACAGCCCCGCGCCGGGGTTGCTCGTCCGCACCAGCACGAACACGCCGCAGTCCGCCTTCTTCGCCGCTGAAAGGAACGGCTCGACCGCGTCGCGGCCCAGGTACGGGTTGATGGTGAGCGCGTCGGCATCCCACACCGGCCCGAAAGCGGCATCGGCATAAGCGGTCGCGGTGCTGGCGATGTCGCCGCGCTTGGCGTCGAGGATCGTGACGAAGCCCATCTCCTTCGCAGTTCGGAGGACGGTTCGCATTGCCTCCATTCCGTCCGGCCCAGCCAGTTCAAAGAATGCCGCTTGAGGCTTCACTACGCCAGCGAACGGGCGGACGAGTTCGAGGACGCGCTTTGCGAAGGCTTCAAATGCCCATCCCGCTCCACGCGGGAACAACTCACGGATCGCCTTCGGCAGCGACTCCCAGCGCGGGTCGAGGCCGACGCACAGCGGGCCTTTCTGGCGAACGGCTTCGGCAAGGCGGTCGGAGAAGGGGGGCATCGAGCGTCCTCCGAACGAGCCGGAAGCGTGAGCGACGGACATCTTCATCCATCCGTCGCTCACGCTTCC
>JAYUBA010000159.1:0-2510 GCA_043741075.1 Frigoriglobus sp. | reverse complement strand
GAAAAGCCTTTGAATCGCCTGCCATTCTGACGTTTATGGGCAAAGCCTCATTTCCGGGCATGAATCGCGCGTCCTGACGAGTCGTCGGTCCCTCTCCGAGGTTGCCATGCGTACTCTGGCGAAATGTCTGAGCCTGGCTCTCGCGGTTTCCCTGGCGGGCGGGTGCTCGAAAAAGGTGTCCGAGGAGAACGCCAAGAAGGTGCAGCTGGGCATGACGTTGGCCGAGGTCAAGGCCGTCCTCGGCTCCGGCCGTAAGGACGCACCGGACGTGTACGAGTGGACGACCGAGAAGGGGGGCAAGCTCCGGATCAGCTTCACCGACAACAAGGTGTCGCGGGTCGAGCACCAAGGGGGCGCCCCCCGCGTCGAGACGGACGAGGAGAAGGCGGCGCAGAAGGCGAAGGCCGACGCCACGGACGCCATGTGGGCGGAGCAAAAGAAGGAGTCGGATCGGATCGTCCGAGATCGGGACCGGATCAACTCAATGAACACCCTTTACGTCGTCCTGTCCGCCGCCTGCGGGGCGGAAAAGCGGCTCCCGGCGGACGAGGGGGCACTCGCGGTCAGCCCGCTGGCGGGGTCGAACCCGGCGACGATGGACGCGATCCGCACCGGGCGCGTGGTGGTGCGGTGGGGGGCGGCGACCGGCGACGCGGTCTGGGCGTACGAGAAGGACGCCCCGACCAAAGGCGGGTACGCCGTCGGCGAGAATCACTTCCCCGCCGCACTGCTCACCGCCGAGCAACTGCGCCCGCTCCTGACGCCGTGACCGCCCGTCAGCCGGGCGGCACACCCGGCCACTCGTCGCGGAGCGCGGCGTACATCCGCACGTCCTCGAAGTTGCCGCGGCGGAGCAGCGACCGGCGGAGCGTACCTTCGTCGCGGAAGCCGAGCTTCGCCAGCACCCGCGCGCTGGCGCGGTTGCCGTCGATGACGCGGGCCTGAATCCGCTCCGGCCCGTACTCCGCGAACGCGAACGTGAGCACCGCCCGGCACGCCTCGGCGGTGATCCCGCGGCCCCAGAACGCCTCACCCAGCCAGTAGCCGAGTTCCATCGTGTGGTGCGGCTTCGCGGCCCAGAAGCAGCCGCACGCGCCGACCGGCCGCGGGTCCGGGTCAATCGTGATCGCATACGGTTCGGCCGTGCCTTCGCGGTAGCGGAGCAGGGCGTAATCGCGGACGAAGGCGATGGTGTCGCCGACGGACTGGTGCGCCTCCCAGAGCGTGAACCGCGTGACGTTCGGGTTCCGCGCGTGTTGGAACAGCGGTTCCGCGTCGGCTTCGGTGAACGGCCGCAGCGTGAGGCGCGGGGTGGTGAGTGTGGGCGGGCGCCAGTCGTAGGGCATCATGGGGAGAGCCTTTTCTGGCCCTCTCCCCTTGCGGGAGAGGGTGGCGAGGCTTTGCGAGCCGGGTGAGGGGTGAACGTCAACGCGCGTGAAAGCAACCCCTCACCCGGCCGGCGAAGCGCCGGCCACCCTCTCCCGCAAGGGGAGAGGGCCAGAAGTGAGCCGCGCCGGTTACATTCCGAACGCCTGTCGTTCGACCTCGGCGCGGTCGATGCGGGGCGTGCCGCCGGGCTGCTCGCACACGCGGGCCGCGTAGTGGTTGGCGAACCGGGCGCACTCGCGGAGCGGCTTCCCCTCAAGGTGCAGGCAGACCATCGCGGCGATGAACGCGTCGCCCGCGCCGACTGTATCCATGACCTTTGCAGGCACGCCGGGTTCTTCGAGGGAATCGCCGCTGATTACAGAGCAGCCGTCCTCACCGCGTGTCACGATCACCACCTGAGTCTCAGAGAACGTGTCCCGAACTGTCGCAGCGATGTCTCCGCACCAGTTCCCGATTCGCTCTAACTCGGCTGCGTTCACTTTGAGCCAGTCCGCGCTTCCGATTCCCCAGTCAACGAAACTTGGGATGACGGCGGACCGGAGATTAACGTCGTAGACGATCAGTTGTGGATCGGCACCGACCGACCACGGCGAAAGGAATTGCTCGATGGAAGTACGGCTTTGCGTCGAGCGAGCCGCCAAGGTGCCAAAGCAAACGGCCCGACACATCTTCACGAGCGATTCGAGCTTATCATCCCACGCGATGTGATCCCACGCGACGTTCTCGGTGATCGTGTACGTCGGCACCTTGTTGGCGTCGAGCGCGACCTGTACCGTGCCGGTCGGGTGGTCGCGGTCGGTCTGGATGTACTCTTCGGAGAGGCCGAGTTCGCGGACCCGCTCGCGCAGCTCGCGGCCGAGGTCGTCGTCGCCGACGCGCGACACGATCACGGAGGGGTGTCCGAGCTGGTGGCAGTGGAAGGCGAAGTTGAACGGCGCCCCGCCGGCCACCTTGCGGCCGTCCGGGTACACGTCCCACAGCACTTCGCCGATCCCGACGATGGGGTTCATAAGTGGACCAGAGAGGATTAACCACAGAGGCACAGAGACACAGAGAAAGACAGGAGATGGCAGTTTTCAAAACACTCCTCTCTCTTCGTCTTCTCTGTGCCTCTGTGCCTC
>JAYUBA010000158.1:0-8336 GCA_043741075.1 Frigoriglobus sp. | reverse complement strand
GCACGTCCACTTCTTGCGTGCGGGCCGCGATCTCGCGCTCGGCCTCCTCCGCCGCGCCGGTGCGCCGTTCGAGCCGGGCGAGGTCGTCCTGGAAGCGTGAACGCTCCAGCTCGAACGCGTCCTTCGCGGCACGAACGATGCCCTCGCGGCGCGACACTTCGGCGTCGCGCGCGGTGAGGTCCGCGTCCCACGCGGTCAGGCGGTCCGTCTCGGCGACGCGCCCGGCCTCGAACGTGTCGTGGGCCTTCTCGAAGATGTCGCGATCCGCGGCGAACAGTTCGCGCTGGCGGGCGAGTTCCTGGGCCTGAACCGCGGTGCGGGCCTGCTCGTCGCGGAGCGCCTGGCGCGCCGGCTCGAACGCGGCGCGGCCGGCTTGAAATGCCGAGTGATCGGTTCGGAGTCGTTCGCCCTGTCGGACCAACTCTTCGCGGTGCTTGTTGCACTCGTCGAGCCACTGCTGCCGGAACCCGGCGATTTCGGCACGGGCGCGGGCGAGTTCCGCCTCCTTCGCGGCGTCCTCCTCCGCGCGGCGGTCGGCGAGTTCCTGCTCGATCGCGCGGCGGCGCTCGTGCCACAGCACGCGGTCCGCTTCCAGTTCCTCGGCCTGCTGGTCGAGCGCGCGCCGGCGGCGGATGAGTTCGGCGTCCTGGGCGTCCCACGCGGCGCGGCGGTCGGCCTCGTCCGCGTCAAGTATGCGCGTCCGTTCGGCGCGCCGCCGGAATTCTTCGGACAAATCGGGCGCGGCGACCGGAGCCGGCGGCTCGTCGGGCATCGGCTCCGCGGTGGGCACGTCGTCGTCGAGGGGCACGAGCCGGGGCGAGAGGTAAACGGGTGCGGCCACCGCGACTTGTGGAGGCTGAATCTGAAGGGTGAGCGTCAGCCCGGCGAGTTGGAGCGCGTCGCCGTCGTGGAGCGTTGTGACGGTGCCGGCCGGGAGCGCCGCGCCGTTGAGCGTCACCGGCAGCCCGGCCGCGACGCGGCGGGCGCGGACGCCGTCGGGCTTGCGGGTGAGTTGCACGCCGACCGGCGGCACGCCGCTCATGGGCAGCCGCAGGTCGCACGCGCCGGCCCCGCCGATGAGGAATTCTTCGCCGCCGAACTCGTAGCCGACGGTGCGCCCGGCCCCGGTGCGCACCTCCAGCCGGACCCGCGGGAGTTCGGGCCGGTCGCCGGGCGGGCGGGGGGTCGGCAGCGGGGCCATCATGGCGAAGGTTCCATCCGCCCCGGAGTCGTTCCGGGCGCGCATCCGTGCGTACGGAATTGCTGTAGCCGCCGATTGGAACGCATTCCGAGCCCGCTGACAAGCCGAAGTGCGCGCCAACACGGAATCCAGGGTCGTGAGACCCTGGTTCCGTGCTCGTGCGAACCGTTCCCACTGCTTGACCGTACTTGTAGCTGCACCTAGCGTGATACCACGCTCGCACTTGCGCCCGTCTCATGTGAGGTCGTCGTGAAGCTGTCCGCCCCACCGCCCCCGCCCAGCGACGGAACTCCGGCGCCGGGTGAACAGCCCGACGCGAGCGCCCCGGCCGCGCCCGCGAGCGAAGCCCCGGAGTCGCCCCCCGTCTTCACCCCGAAGCCGCTCGCGTGGCCCGCGTGGTACGCCGGCATGGACGCGGCCCTCGCGGGGTTGGTCCTCGTGTTCGCGTTCGCCGCCGCGTCGTTCGTCGCCCGCAACTCAGACGTGTGGCTGCACCTCGCCGCCGGGAAGCGGCTGTTCGCCGGTCAGTACACGCCCGGCAGCGACCCGTTCAGCTACTCCGCCACCGACCGCGCCTGGGTGAACCACAGTTGGCTCACCGACGCCGTCGCGTACCTGCTCTACGGCGGCGAGGGCAAGGTGCTGGTGGTCGCGAAGGCGCTCGTCGTCGTGCTCGCGTTCGGCCTGCTCATCGCGATCCGCCGGCCGAAGTTCCCGCTGTGGCCGTGGGCCGCCGTCGCGTGCGTCGCGGTGCTGGCCGCCGCCCCGCAGTTCACGCTCCGCCCGCTGGTCGTGTCGATGCTGTTCCTCGCGGTCACGCTGTTCCTGCTGTTCCGGATGCCGCAGAAGGCGAACTCGTGGCGGTTCCCCGGCGCGATCGGGGTCACCTTCTGGCTGTGGGCGAACTCCGACCCGTGGTTCTTCGTCGGACCGATGGCGCTCGCACTGCTCGTCGTCGGCGACCTCATTCAGGAGAAGCTCCTGAAAAGCCCGGACGAGCCGGCTTCGGATTCCGACGACGAACCGCTCGGCCGGCTACCGGACACCCTCACGCTGGCGAAGGCGCTGGGCGTCGGGGTGCTGGCGTGCATGTTGAACCCGCACCACGTGCGGGTGTGGGAACTGCCGTTCGAGCTGGTGGGCGCGGCCGGCGCGGACACCGACCCGCGGGTGCAGCAACTGCTCTTCACCCCGATCTCCGGCGAATACCACAAGAACGCGACGCTCGGCGAGAACGCGAACGGGCTGGCGTACGCGGTGCTGTTCGTGGGCGGGGCCGCGGCCCTCGGCTTCGGCTACGGGCGCCTGCGGGTGGCGCACGTCGCGCTGTGGATCGGGTTCGCCGCGCTCAGCCTGCTGAGCATCTTCGCCATCCCCTTGTTCGCCGTCGTCGCCGTGCCGCTGGTGGCGGCCCAACTCAACGCGTTCGGCGCGCGGGCGGAACTGAAGACGTGGGGCGACCCGAAGACCCGGCTGCTCCTGATCGGGTCGTCCGTCGGGCGCGTCGCGGGCGTGCTGGCCGCGTGCGCGCTCTGCGTCGTGGCGTACCCCGGCTGGGTCCACCCGGAGCCGAACCACCCCGCGACGGCCCGCCGGGTCGCGTGGGGCGTGGAGCCGGAGCCGTCGCTGCTGAGCGCGGCCGAGCAGTTCAAGCGGTGGCACGACACGGGCCGCCTGCCGGCCGACGCGCGCGGGGTGATCGTCAACGTCGATCTCGCCAACTACGTCGCGTGGTTCGCCCCGCAGGAGAAGGTGTTCTTCAACGCCCGGTACAACCACCACGGCCGCGAACTCCCGGACTACCTCGCGCTCCGCAAGGCGCTGGGGCTGATCGAGGTGAAGGACTACCGGCCGAGCGCGAAGGACGCGGCCGAAGTGCTGGCGCGGGCGGGCGCGGAGTACGTCGCCATCCACGCCGGCCCGGCGGACATCTCCGCGCTGCGGAGCCGCGCGACCGAGATCTCGACTGTACTGTTCCGCCGGTGGGAGGAGTGGTCGGTGTGGTACCTGGACGGGCGCACGACGGTGTTCGGGTGGCGCCCGGCGGGCGCGCCCGCGAAGCCGACGTTCGCCGGCCTGCGCGTCGATCCGGGGGCGCTCGCGTTCGGGCCGGACGTGAGGCGCGTGCCCGACCCGGTGCTGACCCAGCCGCTGACCCCGCTGGGCTGGGAGGAGCCGTTCGTGCGCCCGGCGCGGGCCGCCCCGACCGGCGGGGCCGAGGCGCTCGCGTGGGGCCGGTACAAGGACGCACTGATCTTCCGGCAGCAGGTCCGGGTCGGACTGCTCCGGCAGACGTTCTTCGGCTTCCCCGCGACGCCCGCGTACTCGCTGCCCAGCCTCGCCCTGTGGGCCGCCGACGGGCGCGGACTCGGCCCCACCCGGTTGCCCTCGAAGGCCCAGGAGGATCGCGCGCTGGAGACGGTCCCGCTCATCTGGTTCTTCGAGGGCCGCGGGGCCCTCCGGTTCGCGCCCCAACACCCCGAGGCGGAGGACGACGGGGCCGCGCTGCGGGCGGCCCCGATCCTGGCGCTGCGCGCCGCCCGGCGGGCGATCGCCGAGAACCCGGACCACCCCGACCCGTACTTCGCGCTGGCGCTGGCGCTGAAGGACCCCGACCTGCCGCTGAGCGAGAGCGAGCGGGTGCTGGGGGCGGTGACGGCGTACCGCCAGTGCCTCTCCCGCCTGCCGTCGCCGGACCGGTACCGGCGCGGCCAGTTCGCCGCCGACCCGGTGGACGTGGCGGTCCAACTGGCGAGCATCTACCTGGGGCAGCCCGTCGGCGGCCGGGTGGACCCGAAGACCGGGCAGGAGACGATCCGGGGGTTTATCGGCATGCCGGTGGACGTGGCCCCTCTCAACGAGCTGCTCGGCGAGGCGGTATTCGAAGACCCGGCGGGGAAACTGGTGCGGGTGCCGGTCGTCGCCCTCGGCCGCGTCCGGTTCCCGCCGGGCTTCCGGCTGCTCACCGGCAACACCCCGGTCTTCCTGCCCCTCGATCTCGCCCGCGAGGCGCTGAAGCTGGCGCTGGCGTACGCGGCGACTGACCTCGCCGGGGGACCGACCGAGGCGGCCCAGAGGCGCGCGCAGGAAGTCGAAAAACTCCTCAAGAGCGTGGACGCCGCGGTGATCCGGGCGAACGAGCAGTTCGACCCGATCAGAGCCCGCGCGCCGGGCCTGCCGGACCTGGTGGAGGCCGCGCGTCACAGCGGGCTGATCGGCGAGGCGCTGCGGCTAATGGCCGAGAAGGACACCGACCTGGCGAAGGAGTACAAGGACCGGGAGCCGTACGCGGCGGTGCTGCGCGTCAGCCTGGAACTGGCGCTCGGGCGGATCGAGAACGCGAACGACCTGCTCCAGTACCTCGACGCGCCGAACACGGCCCCGGCACTGGAAAAGGCCGGGGAGGCCCGGCGCGTGCTGTTGCTCCGGTATCAGAAGGAGTTGCACGCCGGCGCGTACAAGGCGGCCGGCGAACTCTGGGAGGCGATCGCCGGCGGCGGGATCGGCGCGCTCGACAAGATGCCCCCGCCCGGCCCGACGGTGGAACGGGCGCTGGTCCTGGACACCCTGGCGGTGCTCCACGAGAAGCCGTCGGCGCAGGAGGCCGAGAAGACGCTGGCGGCACTGCTCGGCCCGCCGCTGGTGCCGCTGACCCCGCTGACCCAACCCCTGACCTTGCAGTTGTGGCAGGGCGAGTGGTTCGCCGCCACCCAGTTGATCCAGCAGCGGATCGGCGACCAGTTGCAGGCGGATGCCAACTTCTTCTACCGCCGCGGCGTGCTGTCGCTCCTGGAGGGCGACATCCCGGCGGCGAAGCAGCGGTTCCAGCAGTCCACCCGCAAGGCCCCGAAGGGGTGGGGGCTGGACGACCTGCGCCCGCTCGAACCGCGGCTGTACCTCCAGCTGATCGAGGCCGCCGAAAAGGGGGCCGCACCGTGACGCGCCCGGAGGGCTTCCCGTGACGACCTGGACCGTGGCCGGCGTGCAAATGAACTGCGCGCTCGGCGACACCGCCGCCAACCGCGCCGCGATCGTCGGCAAGCTTCACGAGGCGGCCGACCGCGGCGCGCGGCTCGTCGTGTTCCCGGAGTGCGTGCTCTCGGGCTACGGGTTCGACTCGCGCGAGCACGCCCGCGCCGCCGCGGAACCGCTGCCCGGACCCGGCACGGACGCCATCGCGAAGGCGTGCGCGAAGCTCGGCGTGTGGGCCGTCTTCGGGCTGCTCGAAGCCGCGCCGGACGGCAAGCTTTACAACGCGTGCGCGCTCGTCGGGCCGCACGGGTTCGTAGCAGGGTATCGGAAGATTCACCTGCCGTGCCTGGGTGCCGACCGGTTCACCGACCCCGGCGACCGGCCGTTCGCGGTCCACGACCTCGGCGGGCTGAAGCTCGGCATGAACATCTGCTTCGACGGCAGCTTCCCCGAGTCCGCCCGCATCCTCACGCTGCTCGGCGCGGACCTCGTGGTGCTGCCGACCAACTGGGCGACGGCCGCGCGCAAGATGTCGGAACTGGTGTCCGCGGCGCGGGCGTGGGAGAACCACATCTACTATCTCGCGGTGAACCGCGTCGGCGACGAGAGCGGGTTCAGCTACATCGGGCGGAGTTCGGCCGCGGACTACCAGGGCAACGTGCTGCACTTCGCGCCGGAGGGCGAGGAGGCGATTTTCACGATTGAGGTGGACCCGGCCGCGGCGGCGCAGAAGCGGGTGGTGACGTGCGCGGGCGTGTACGAGATCGACCGCGTGAACTGGCGGCGGCCCGAACTGTACGGCCCGCTGGTAGCGAACCCCGGCGCGTTCACCGGGCACTTCAACACGTGACGCGCGGTTCCCATTGGTCCGCGGCGCGGGTACAACGATGGTAGCCCGCGCCCGACGAGAACAACATGGATCACGAAGCGAACGGCACCGCCGGCGGCGGAACCGCGGACCAACCGCAGCCCGCGCCGGAGGCGCTGTGCCCGGAGGCGCTCACCGGCCTCACGCTCACCGAGCCGAAGACCGCCGCCGCCGGTGCGACCGCGGTGGCCGTCTCCCTGCGGCACGTGTTCGGCGTCGCGGGGTTCCGGCGCGGGCTGCGCGCGCTCGCCACGCTGAACCAGGCGCAAGGCGTCGATTGCCCCAGTTGCGCCTGGCCCGACCCGGACGTCCACCGCGCGACTACCGAGTTCTGCGAGAACGGGGCGAAGGCGGTCGCGTGGGAAGCGGACACCCGCCGGCTCACCGCGGAGTTCTTCCGCACGCACTCGATCGACGATCTCGCGAAGCAGTCCGACTACTGGCACGGGCAGCAAGGGCGGCTCACCGAACCGCTCGTGCTGCGGCCCGGCAGCCGACACTACGAACCCGTCGGCTGGGACGAGGCGTTTAAACTCATCGCGGACGAATTGAACGCGCTCGCGTCGCCGCACGAGGCGCTCTTCTACACCTCAGGGCGCACCTCGAACGAGGCCGCGTTCCTGTACCAACTCTTCGTCCGCCAGTTCGGCACGAACAACCTGCCGGACTGCTCGAACATGTGTCACGAGTCGAGCGGCAGCGCGCTGATCCCGACCACCGGCATCGGCAAGGGCACGGTGAAGCTCGACGACTTCGAGAAGTCGCAACTGATCCTGATCCTGGGCCAGAACCCCGGCACGAACCACCCGCGGATGCTCACCGCACTGCAAGCGGCCAAGCGGGCCGGCGCAAAGATCGTCGCCATTAATCCCCTGAAGGAGGCGGGGCTGCTCGCGTTCAAGAATCCGCAGGAGGTGCGCGGGATGCTCGGGTTCGGCACCCCGCTCGCCGACCTCTACCTTCAGGTGCGCATCGGCGGCGACCAGGCGCTGCTCAAGGGCGTGATGAAGTCGCTCGTCGCACGCGGGACCGCGCTCGACCGGGCGTTCATCGCGGAGAAGACCGATGGATTTGAAGAGTTCGTCGGTAGCCTCACTGCAACCTCGTGGGACTCGATCACCGCCCAGAGCGGGATCACCCGCGAGGCCGTCGAGCGGCTTGCGGAACTGGTGGCGACGAACGACCGCATTATTGCGTGCTGGGCGATGGGGCTGACGCAGCACAAACATGCTGTGGCGACGATTCAAGAGGTGGTGAACCTGCTCCTGATGCGCGGCAGCATCGGCAAGCCGGGAGCGGGGCTGTGCCCGGTCCGCGGGCACTCGAACGTGCAGGGCGACCGCACGATGGGCATCTACGAGAAGCCCGCGGACGGGTTCCTCGACGCGCTCGGCCGCGAGTTCGACTTCGCCCCGCCGCGCGCGGCCGGCTTCGACACAGTGGAGGCGATCCACGCGATGCGCGACGGCCGCGCGAAGGTGTTCATCGCGATGGGCGGCAACTTCCTCTCGGCCACCCCGGACACGGAGGTGACCGGCTCGGCGCTGAAGACCTGCCGGCTCACGGTCCACGTCTCGATCAAGCTGAACCGCTCGCACCTCGTCACCGGGCGCACGGCCCTCATCCTGCCGTGCCTGGGCCGCACCGAGCGCGACGTGCAGAACGGGCACGCGCAGTTCGTCACCACCGAGAACTCGATGGGCGTGGTGCAGTCGTCGCGCGGGTCGCTCGTGCCGGCGTCGCCGCACCTGCTGAGCGAGGTGGCGATCACCGCCCGGCTCGCGGCGGCAACCCTGGGGACACGCTCATCGGTGCCGTGGCACGCCTTCGCGGCCGACTACGACCTGATCCGCGAGCGCATCGAGCGGGTGATTCCCGGCTTCGACGATTACAACGCCCGCGTCCGCAAGCCGGGCGGCTTCTACCTGCCGAACGGGCCGCGCGACGGTCTTTTCCCCACCGCGACCGGCAAGGCCCGGTTCACGGCGCACCCGCTGCACGAGGTCCGCGTCGAACCCGGCCAGTTGGTGATGATGACGATCCGCACGCACGACCAGTTCAACACGACGGTGTACGGCCTGGACGACCGCTACCGCGGCATCAGCGGCGAGCGCCGCGTGGTGCTGATGCACGCGGGCGACGTGCGCGCCCGCGGCCTCGCGGGCGGCGACCTAGTGGACCTCACCGGCCACTTCCGCGGCGAGGTGCGGGTGGCGCGTAAGTTCGTCGTGGTGGAGTACGACATCCCGCCGGGCTGTTGCGCGACGTACTTCCCCGAGACGAACGTGCTGGTCC
>JAYUBA010000157.1:0-8349 GCA_043741075.1 Frigoriglobus sp. | reverse complement strand
CGGCCCCTCTCCTCCTACAGAAGAAGGCTCCGAAGGTCGCCGAGCCGGACTTCGACTCCATCGAGAAGGTGTCGGAAACCGAGCTGAATGCGAGCATCGAAGCCGTGCTCATCGAGTTCGGGTCGATGCCCGCCGAAGACCTGATCTCGGCCGCGTCGAAGCGGCTCGGCTTCAAGCGCGTCGGGCCGAAGATTCGCGACCGCATCGCCACCGCGATCAACGCGCTGCTCGGCACCGGGAAGCTGTCCATGACCGACGAGAACCGCGTGCGGGTACACCACAAGCAATGACGCCCAAAGTGCCCGTCGTGTACCTGCCCGGCATCGACGGCACCGGCCGCCTGCTGTACCGGCAGGAGCGGCTCAACGCGGAGTTCGCGGTGCGGTGCGTGAGCTACCCGCAGGACGATTCGCACACGTACGCCGACTTGGTGCGGCTCGGCGTCCGCGCGCTCGAGGAAACCGGGCCGGGCGTGCTGCTGGCGGAATCCTTCGGCGGCGCGGTGGCGCTCATGGTCGCGCTCGCCCGCCCCGATCTCGTGCGGCGGCTGGTGTTGGTGAACACGTTCGCGCGCTACCCGCGGCGCCTCTTCATCGACGCGGCCGGGCTGGTCGGGCCGTGGCTCCCGATGAAGCCGAGCCACCCGGCGACGCGGGCGCTTCGCGGCCTCTTCTTCTTTGGGCCGGGCATTTCCAAAGCCGACCAAAGCGCGTGGTGGGACCGCACCGCGGACGTGCCGTTGCGCGTCTACGGCCACCGCATGCGCCTCCTCCGCGACCTCGACTTGCTGCCGCGGTTGGGCGACGTGCAAGCGCCGGCGGTGGTGTTCACGTCGCCGAACGACTGGGTGGTGCCGGCCCCGGCCGGGCGGCTGCTGGCGAAGCGCCTGCCGCGGGCGCAGTTGGTGGCGCTGCCGGCCGGGCACGCGGCGATGATCGACCCGCGCGTGGACGTGGCCGCGTGGCTGGCGGACGAGCGGATGTGGAAGTAACCACACACCTTGACCCGCGCGGCCCGGTGGGTTCTGATGGAGAAGGGTTCGCGGCGTTCGGCCGCGTCGCGAAGGGGATGGACGTGGTGAAGAAGATTCAGGGTTCCGAGGCCGAGGCGCAGACGTTGAAGCCGCCAATCAAGATCATGAAGATTACCCGCCGGCCGTGATCGCCTCTCACCGCACCCGCCGCTCTCAGGGCGTCCGCATGACACGCAGTGTTCTTCTCGCGATGGCTGCGCTCGGCGTGCCGGCGACCGCGCACGCCGCGGACCCGGCGTTGGAGTTCTTCGAGAAGAACGTGCGGCCGGTGCTGGTCGAGAAGTGCCTCGCGTGCCACGGCGCGGACAAGGCGAAGGGCGGCCTGCGCCTCGACACCCGCGACGCGGTCCTGAAGGGCGGCGAACGCGGGCCGGGCGTCGTGAACGGCAAGCCGAAGGAGAGCGTGCTCCTGAAGGCCGTCCGGCACGCCGACGAAGACCTGAAGATGCCGCCCTCCGGCAAGCTCTCGGATCGCGAGATCGCTGCTCTCGAAAAGTGGGTGGAACTCGGCACCCCGTGGCCGGACAAGGTGGCGCTCGCCGCCCCCAACGCCATCGAGAAGGCCGCCGCGAAGCACTGGGCGTTTAAGCCGGTCGTGCGGCCGGACGTGCCGAAGCACAACGCCGCCAGCCCCATCGACAACTTCATCCTCGCGAAGTTGAGTGAGAACAAGCTGTCACTCGCGCCGCGCGCCGACAATCGCACGCTCGTCCGCCGCGCCACCTTCGACCTGCACGGCCTGCCGCCGACGCCGGAAGAGGTAGAAGCGTTCGTGAAGGACGATTCGCCGGGCGCGTACGAAAAGCTGCTCGACCGCTTGCTCGCGTCGCCGCGATACGGCGAGCGCTGGGGCCGGCACTGGCTCGATGTCGCGCGCTACGCGGACAACAAGGGCTACGTCTTCTTTGAGGGGAAGGAGTACCCGTGGGCGTGGACGTACCGCGATTACGTGATCCGCGCGTTCAACGAGGACAAGCCGTTCGACCGGTTCGTGACCGAGCAGCTCGCGGCCGATCTCCTGTGCCCCGACGATGCGCCGGCGCAAGCGGCGCTCGGCTTCCTCACGGTCGGCGGGCACTTCATGAACAACACGCACGACATCATCGACGACCGCATGGACGTGGTGACGCGGGGCCTCATGGGCCTGACGGTGACGTGCGCCCGGTGCCACGACCACAAGTTCGATCCCATTCCCGCGGCCGATTACTACTCGCTGTACGGCGTCCTCCGCAGTTCGACGGAGCCGAGCGTTCCGCCGCTCGCCGGCCCGCCACCGGGCGGACTGGGAGCGCTCTTTTACCGGGCGGAACTCGCCACCCGTGCGATGCGACTGCGCGACTTCGTCACCGGCAAGCACGCCGGCCTCGTGACCGGTGCCCGCGCCCGCGCCGCGGAGTACCTGCTCGCGGCGCACGCGGCCCGCAATCAGCCGCCGGCCGACGACTTCATGTTGCTGGCCGACCCCGGCGACCTGAACCCCAGCATGATTACCCGTTGGCGGCAGTTCCTCACCGACACCAAAAAGCGGAAGCACCCCGCGTTCCTCCACTGGCACGCGGTCGCCGATTTGCCCGACGCCGAGTTCGCCGAGAAGGCACCCGCGCTTCTGAAGGCAGTTGCGGGCGGAAACAAACTCGTGGCCGCTGCTTTTGCTGAAGCGCCGAAGTCGATGAAAGAAGTGGCTGAGCGCTACGGAAAACTCTTCGTTGCAATCGACAAACAATGGCAACAAGCCGCTCGCGGCTTCGCGGGCTTGGACGACCCCGCCGCCGAGGAACTGCGGCGCGTGCTGTACGGCCCGGATTCGCCGGCCGACGCGCCGCTCGCGCTCGACTGGGGCTTCCTCTCGCTGTTCCCGGATCGCGCCACGCAGGGCGAGTACCAGAAGCACCTGCGCGAACTCGAGAACTGGCTCGCCAAGGGGCCGCCGCGGGCGATGGTGCTTCACGACGCCGGCCGTCCTTACGACCCGCGCGTCTTCGAGCGCGGCAACCCCGGCCGGCCGGGCGAACCGGTGGCGCGGCAGTTCGTGCGGATCGCCAACCCCGCGCGCAAGCCGTTCGCGAGCGCCGGCAGCGGGCGGTTGGAACTGGCCCGCGAGATCGTGTCGAAGGACAACCCGCTGACCGCCCGCGTGTTCGTGAACCGCGTGTGGATGCACCACTTCGGCAAGGCGCTGGTCGGCACGCCGGGCGACTTCGGCCTTCGTGGCGATGCCCCCACTCATCCAGAGCTACTCGATTGGTTGGCGTCGGAGCTAACCAATCCGGCTCGGCAGGAGCCTCGCCCTCCCGAAAAACGCGCGTGGTCCATCAATCGCCTCCACAAGCTCATCATGACTTCTGCAACCTACACGCAAGCGAGCCTCGACCGCGCCGACGCGCTCGCGGTGGATTCCGAGAACCGCCTGCTGTGGAAGCAGAACCGCCGCCGACTGGAGTTCGAGCCGCTACACGACGCACTTCTCGCGGTGAGTGGGCAATTCGACCCGAAACTCGGCGGGCCGAGCGTGCGTCTCTTCGGCGGGAACCGTCGGCGGGCGGTGTACGGCTACGTCGATCGACTGGAGTTCCCCAGCCTGCTCACGACGTTCGACGTGCCGAACCCGTCCGGACTCACGCCAGAGCGCACGAACACGACCGTGGCCCCGCAAGCGCTCTTCCTGATGAACGGCCCGTTCGCCCGCGACGCGGCGAAGAAGCTCGTCGCGCTGCCCGCGGTGCAGAAGTTGACCGACCCCGGCGACCGGCTCGACCTGATCTACCTGACCGTGTACGGCCGCCGCCCGGTCGCGGACGAGCGCAAGTTGGCTCTCGCGTTCGTGTCGAAGGGTGCCGACCGCTGGGCCGACTTCGCCCACGCCCTGCTTATGACCAACGAGTTCGCGTTCGTGGATTGAAGGAGTGAGATAATGTGCCCAAGCTACTGCCGCATCCGCACTCCGATGGACGAAGCGATTCGCCGGTTTGCCGTCTGGAAGCAGATCCCTGAAAGTGTGCAGCCGCTCAGACTGAATTGGCGCGATGCCTTCCGACAAGCAGTTGACGACCGTGGGGCGTGGAAAGGGAATGCCGTGTTCGTTTCGGACCTTTCCGAGTGGACCCTATTCGAGAACCTGTCGGGGTGCCTCGGTGGCATCCCTGCGAGTGACTGGCTACGGTTCGCGGAGCAAGATGAACTGGTTGTCGCAGGTTACAACGACTCGATTTGCTACGGCGAACTCGTGGTAATCAAGGACGGGATGCTCCGGCGCGCATTCCTGTCTGATGAGAGCGACCCGAAGGCGGATACCGACATCGGCAGACTGGACTGCGAGTACGAACCGTTCAAGAGTTGGGTCGAGGTTGCCAGCTCCGTGGACGCGGATGAGTTGGGTTTCAGCAAGGATGAAGGTTGGTTGTGGGTGTACTAACGGTTGACGTGGAACCTTGAGGCTCGACATGCTTCCCCTTTCCCGCCGTGAGATGCTCGCCCGGTGTGGCACCGGCATCGGCACCATCGCCCTCGCCGGCATCTTTCGTGATGCACAGGGGGCTGACGCCCCCCGCTCAGTTGATCCCTTGACCCCGAAGGCGCCGCACTTCGAGGGCAAGGCGAAGCACGTCGTTCACCTGTTCATGAACGGCGGGCCGTCGCAGGTCGATACCTTCGACCCCAAACCGCTGCTCGACAAGTACCACGGCCGGCCCATCCCCACCGGCAACCTCCGCACCGAGCGGAAGACCGGCGCGGCGATGAAATCGCCGTTCAGCTTCAAGAAGTACGGCAAGTCTGGTATCGAGGTGAGCGAGCTGTTCGCCAAGACCGCCGCGCACATCGACGACATGTGTGTGATTCGGTCGATGTATGCGGACGTGCCGAATCACGAACCGTCGCTGCTGCTCATGAACTGCGGCGACGGCCGACAGCCGCGCCCGAGCCTCGGCAGTTGGGTGACATACGGCCTCGGCAGCGAGAACCGCAACTTGCCGGGGTTCGTCGTCATGTGCCCCGGCGGCTACCCGATCGTCACCACGCAGAACTGGCGCTCCGCGTTCCTGCCCGGCGTGTATCAAGGCACCTACATCGACAGCCAGCACACGCAAGTTGATAAGCTCATCGCCAACATCCGCAACACCGACCTTCCGCTGGAGGAGCAACGCGAACAACTCGACCTCGTCGCGGCGCTCAACGCGAAGCACATGGCCGACCGCGCGAACGACGCACAACTCGAAGCCCGCATCCGCACGTTCGAGTTGGCGTTCCGGATGCAGTCCGAAGCGGCCGACGTGTTCGACCTGAGCCGCGAAACGAAGAAGGTGCGCGAGTTGTACGGAGAGACGACCATCGGCCGGCAACTGCTCCTCACGCGGCGGCTGATCGAACGCGGCGTGCGGGTGGTGCAACTGTGGAGCGGGGCCGGGCAGCCGTGGGACAATCACGACGGCCTCGCGGCACAGCACAAGGCGCTCGCATCACAGTGGGACCAGCCCATCGCGGCGTTCCTCAGCGACCTCAAACAGCGCGGGCTGTTCGACAGCACGTTGGTGCAGTGGGGCGGGGAGTTTGGCCGCACGCCGGTCGCGGAACTGCCCGCGCTCAACGGCCGCGACCACAACCACTACGGCTTCTCGTGCTGGCTCGCGGGCGGCGGGGTGAAGGGCGGACAGGTGATCGGCGCGACCGACGAATTCGGCTTCGCGGCGACCGAAAACAAGGTGCACGTCCACGACCTTCATGCCACAATGCTGCACCTGCTCGGCTTCGATCACGAGAAGCTGACCTACCGCTACGCCGGCCGCGACTTCCGCCTCACCGATGTGCATGGGCGTGTGGTGAAGGAAATGCTGAAGTAGGACAGGCTTCCAGCCTGTCGTGATTTAGAGGCACTAACTCAATGACCTCGAACTGCGGAAAACGCCTTGAAAAGTCGCAGTCGGACTCATTGAGTTAGTGCCTCTTAGACAGGCTGGAAGCCTGTCCTACCAGGAGTATCCGTGTCCGCTTCTCCCATTCGTGCGACGGTCGATTTCGCCGCTCAAGGCAAGCAGTACGGGCACCTGTACGTGCCGTACTCATACAACCTCGGCGGGTGGGCGAACCTCATGCTGCCGGTCGCGGTGATCGCCCGCGGCACCGGGCCGACGGCGCTCGTCCTCGCGGGCAACCACGGCGACGAGTACCCCGGCCAGATCGCGGTGATGCGACTGCTCCGCGAACTCACCCCGGAGCACGTCAGCGGCCGGCTGATCCTGATCCCCACGCTCACCATGCCCGCCGCGAAGGCCGGGACGCGACTCTCGCCGCTCGACGGCAAGAACTTCAACCGCTGCTTCCCCGGCAACCCGGTCGGCACGCCGAGCGAAGTCGTCGCGCACTACCTCAGCAGCGTGCTGTTCCCGCTCGCGGACATCGTCATCGACATGCACACCGGCGGGCGGAGCGTGGACTTCGAGCCGTGCGCCCACATGCACCTCGTGCCTAAAGGGCCGCAGCGGGACGCGATGCTCGCCGGCACCGAGGCGTGGAACACCGACTTCTGCTTCTTGTACGCGGACATCGCCGGCACCGGCCTGCTTCCGGTCGAAGCGGAGAACCAGGGGAAGACGGTCATCACCACCGAGATGGGCGGTAGCGAGAACGTGACCGCGGTCGTCCACGCGGAAACGCAGATGGGCCTGCGGAACGTGCTGACGCACTTCGGGCTGCTGCCGGGCAAGGCGGTCACGCGCGCGTCGCTCGGCCTCGACCCGACGCGCTGGGTGCAGGCGCTCGACTGGGACGACTACCGGTTCGCGCCGGAGTCGGGCGTGTACGAGAACCTCGTCCCGCTCGGCGACAACGTGGACGCCGGGCAACCGGTCGGCGCGATCCACTTCCTCGAGCGCCCCGACCGCGACCCGATCTACGTCCTCGCGAACTCGGCCGGCGTGCTGCTCGCCACCCGCGCGCCGTCGGTCGTCGCTCAAGGCGACTGCGTCGCGTGCATCGCCCACGACGTTGACCCGCGGAAGTTACCTTGAGGATCAAGAATGGCCCGCAGATGACGCAGACTTCGACGCAGATTGAAATCAAGTATAACAGAATCTCCTCTTATCTGATTTCATCCGCGCTCCTATCTGCGTCATCTGCGGGCCATTCCGGAGATTGTGAAATGAAGATCACGCAGGTCGTCTGCCAGATTCTCCGCATCCCGAACATCCAGGCGAAGACCGCGAGCAGCCAGGACTCGGTGCTCGTCCGTGTCCGCACCGACGACGGCCTCGAAGGCGTCGGCGAAGCGGACTCGTCGCCGGAAGTGGTGAAGGCGATCATCGACGCCCCGTTCAGCCACAACATTGCCTGCGGGCTGCGGCAATTGCTCGTCGGCGAGAACCCGCTCGACCACGAGCGGTTGTGGCAGACGATGTACCGCCGCACGATGTACTTCGGCCGCACGTCGGTCGGCATCACCGCGATGGCCGCCGTCGATATGGCCCTGTGGGACTTGAAGGGGAAGGCGTTCGGCCAGCCGATCCACCGGTTGCTCGGCGGCAAGCGACACGACCGCGTTCGCGGGTACGCGTCCATCCTGTTCGGCCGCGACGGAAAAGAAACTGCCGACATTGCCCGGAAGTGGGTGGGCGCGGGATACTCGGCGGTGAAGTTCGGGTGGGAGCCGATGGGCACATCCGAAGCGGTGGACATCGACCTCGTGAAGGGCGCGCGCGAAGGGCTGGGCGACGCGGCGCTGCTCATCGACGCCGGGTGCGTGTACGACGCGCGGACCGCGCTGCGGCGGGCGCACGCGTTCGCGGAGTACCGGCCGGAGTGGTTCGAGGAGCCGCTCCGCGAGGACGACATCGAGGGTTATGTGTGGCTCCGCGACCGCTCGCCGATCCCGATCGCGGCCGGGGAAGGGGAGTGCGGGCGCGAGTCGTTCCGCCCGCTCATCGACCGCCGCGCACTCGATGTCTATCAGGTAGACATCTCACGGTGCGGGTTCACGGACGCCGCATATATCCGCGCGCGAGTAGAAGAGATCGGAGCGCGGCTGTGCAACCACTGCTACACCAGCCCGCTCACTGTCGCCGCGAGCATCCACTGGCTTTCGACCTGCCGCGACGCCTTCCTGTTCGAGGACTGCGTGGAAGATTCGCCGCTGCGGCACGAACTGACCGTCGAGAAGGTCCAGTCGGTGAACGGGTGGATGGAAGTGCCGGACCGCCCCGGCCTCGGCGTGACGTTGGACGAGACGTTCGTGAAGAAGTATCTGGTCGCTGAGTCGAGTTGAAGAATTTAAGATTAGCCGCACGATGAACGCAGACAAAAGGCACGATAAAGCCAAGACAGTGGAC
>JAYUBA010000156.1:0-2519 GCA_043741075.1 Frigoriglobus sp. | reverse complement strand
CGGCTTTGCCCATAAACGTCAGAATGGCAGGCGATTCAAAGGCTTTTCGGCCCTGTTTCGTCCGAAATCAGGGGTTTATATCCAAAGCCCCCCAACCCAGGGCGTTGCCCTGGGCTGAGGAATCGCGCCCCTTCAGGGCGAAGTGTTTGGCAGGCTGAAGGCCTGCGCTTCTTCAGCCCAGGGCAACGCCCTGGGACGCAACCGGGTGGTGGGCACGAACCCCGCCCGCCTCCCGCGCGTCCGTGGTGGTGTCGCCCCGGAGAATTCATGGCGTCCGAAATCGAGTTCCCCATCTCGCTGGTACTCCGCAAGGTGGGGCCGGGCGCGGTGCTGGCCGAGCCGCTGTTCTGGGCGGAGTTCGCGCGGCTGGGCGGCAACCGCGCGATCGCGGGCACCGCCGCGCGCCGCAACCTGCTCGATCTCATCCCCCAACTCGACACCTCCGAACTCATCCGCCGCCGGCGCGCGACCGCGGCGCGCCCGCTCACGTTCACGGTCGAACTGTCCCCGCCGCGCGCGAACGAAGCCTGGCGCGACCCGCTCACCCTCACGTTCCACGCGGTCGCGTGGGACCAGTCCGCCGCCGACGCGGTACAGGGGCACTACGTCCTCGCCCGCGTCGCGGAACTTGGCATCGAGGTGATCGCCGAACCCGGTGACGACCTGGTGTCACTGCTCCGCCGCGAGACGACCGCGGCGCTCCGGCGGCTGAACCTGTCCACCGGCTTGAAGCCGCTCGCGGCGGTGCAGACGACGCGCGGTTTCGCGGTGGAACAGGTGACGCTCGCGGTTCGCGTGCCGACCCTGAAGGATCGCGCGATCCGCACCGAATCCGACGAGCAGGACGGCAAGAAGTCGCTGCTTCAGCAGATCGCCACGCAACTCGGCCGCGACCGCGACAAGACCTACGAAGCCGACGACACGGTGAACGAACTGGCGCAGGCGCTCACCGCGAACCCGCCGCAGAGCGTGCTACTCATCGGCCCCAGCGGGGTGGGCAAGACCGCGGCCGTGCTCGAACTCGCGCGCCGCTGGCACGCGGCCGGGCGCGCGCCGCTGTTCCAGACGAGCGGGTCGCGGATCGTCGCCGGGCAGTGCGGCTTCGGCATGTGGCAGCAGCGGTGCCAGGAACTCATCAAGGACGCCGCGAAGCGCAAAGCGGTGGTTCACGTCGGTCCGCTCGTGGAGTTGCTCGAAGTCGGCAAGAGCGAGCACAACAGTTCCGGCATCGCGACGTTCCTGCGCCCGGCGATCGCGCGCGGCGAGTTGCTGTGCGTCGCGGAATGCACGCCGGAGCAACTGCCGCTCGTGGAGAAGCAAGACCCGCAGTTGCTCGATGCGTTCCGGCACATCACGGTCGAGGAACCGGACGACGCGAAGGGCCGCGCCATCCTCGCGAACTTCGCGCGCGACAACCCCCGCCGGGAAGTGAAGGCCGGCGCGCTCGCGGCGACGGACCGCCTGCACCGCCGGTACGCGACGTACTCCGCGTACCCCGGCCGCCCGCTGCGGTTCCTCGAAAACCTCATCCGCGACGGCGCGAAGGACGCGCCCATCGCGGCGGCCGAAGTGTACGACGGCTTCACGCGCGAAACGGGCCTGCCGCGGGCGATCATCGACCCGGCCGTGCCGCTCGACCTCGCGGAGACGCACGCCTGGTTCGCGTCGCGCGTCGTCGGCCAGACGGACGCGGTGGGCCTCGTCACCGACCTGCTCGCCACCGTGAAGGCCGGGCTGACGCGCCCGAACCGGCCTATCGCGTCGCTGCTGTTCATCGGCCCGACGGGCGTGGGCAAGACGGAGATGGCGAAGGCCGTCGCGGAGTTCCTGTTCGGCTCGAAGGACCGGCTGACGCGCTTCGACATGAGCGAGTACGCGGATCCGGTCGCGGTGCGCCGGTTGGTCGGCGGCGCGTTCGGCACCGAGGGCTTGCTCACGGCGAAGGTGCGCGAACAGCCGTTCAGCGTGCTGCTGCTCGACGAGGTAGAGAAGGCCGACGGCTCGTTCTTCGACCTGCTGTTGCAAGCGCTCGGCGAAGCGCGTCTCACCGACGCCGGCGGGCGGCTCGCGGACTTCCGCAACACGGTGGTCATCCTCACGTCGAACCTCGGCGCGGAGTCGTACCGCCGCGGGAGCGCCGGCTTCGCCGGGAGCGGCGTCGGCAAGGTGGAATCGCAGGAGCATTTCGCAAAGGCGGTGGAGCAGTTCCTCCGGCCGGAGATGTTCAACCGATTCGACCGCATCGTGCCGTTCGCGCCGCTCGGCACCGAGGTAATTCGCCGCGACCAGGAACAGCCACAGCAACAGGCCGGCGAAGAGTCTGATCTGCCACGCCCGGCCCAGGTCGATGTACTTCGTACCCCTGGTGCCCGAAGTAGAAGGACGCGGCCGGCGAGAGGTGGTGCTGGACGCTCAACCACTGCCCGGCCATCGACCCGACCACGACCACCAGCAGGGCGACGAACAGGAGATCGACGCCGAGCTTCTGGCCCCTGGGTTCCGACCCGCTCACCAGTGGC
>JAYUBA010000155.1:0-2520 GCA_043741075.1 Frigoriglobus sp. | reverse complement strand
TTCGGCGCTGGGTGTGGGGATCGATTCCCGAACCCTGAAGACTCGGGAGACAAGAAGTCGCGGAGGAACGAAACGCCGCCCGGCGGATGTCCACCGGGCGGACGGTGTTTTCTCTTACTTCTTCGCCTTGTTCAGCGGGCAGCACTTCGGGCACGGCAGCGCCTCGCCGGTCACCGGGCAGGTGTAGTCGCCGTCCCGGGCCTGCGCTCGCGGGGCGGGTGCCGGCTCCTCGTTCAGGGGGCAGCACTTCAAGCAGGGCAACTCCTCGCCGGTCACCGGGCAGGTGTACGGCTGGGCCTTCTTCGCGTCCGCGTAGGCCAGACCTCCGGCCACCATCGCGGGGACGGCCACCACGGCCGCCCACAGCCACGTCCTTCGGTTCATCGGCGTTCCTCCAACTCGGACCTTTCGTGGAACACATCGGGGACCGCCCCCTTCGCCGTCCACGCAGGATTGTACACCCTGTACTGCGGTACGGAGTCAAGGCGCTTTTTCGTCCGCGCTGGCCCAGAGGAGGCGTCAGGCGGGCCGCACGTCGTCGCCGATGGCGGTGAGGATGGGGCAGTGGGCCGCCGGCCCGGACCCGTCGCACGCGGCGACCAGACGGGTCAGTTCGGCCCGCATCGCCTCCAGGTCTCTGATCCGCTGGTCGATGTCGGCCAGCTTCGCGACCGCCTTGTCCCGCACCTCCCGGCTCTCGGCGTCGGGGTCGTCCCGCAGCGCGAGCAGTTCTTTAATGTCCTTCAACTGAAAGCCGAGGAGTTGGGCGCGGCGGACGAACCGGACGCGCTCGACGGCCGCGGCCGGGTACTGGCGGTAGCCGGACGCCAGGCGCGCCGGCTCCGGGAGCAGCCCCTCGCGCTCGTAGAAGCGGAGCGTCTCCACGCCGACCCCGGACTTCTTCGCCACCTGCCCGCTCGTCAACGCCATCGGACGCCCTCCACGAATCGCACCCCCGTGGCGCGGCCGGCAACAGCCGCCCCGTGCCGCCCACGCGGGGCGGCACCGGGCGGACCGCCGAACTACTTCTTCGTCTCGACCTTCGTCGGCTTGACGTACTTCTTGCCGTCCTTCTCGGTCCCGGTCCCGGTGACGGTCACGCCCTCGACCTTCTCGCCCCCGCACACGCCCTCGTGGTAGTCTTCCCCGTTGCCCTTGTCGTCGAGGAAGTAGTTCACCGTCTTGTCGCCCTCCTTCACCTGGAGGACGTTGCTGCACTTCGGCGTCGCCTTGAGGCCGCACTTGCCGCACACGAGCGTGCCGGTCAGCTTCACCTCCTTCTTGTCCTCGGCGGTCGCCACGGCCCCGAACGCCCACAGCCCGGCGGCCACGGCCACCGCCGCCAACATCGAACGCATCATCGGAACGCCCTCACTTACGAACCCCGCCGGGGGTCACCGGCGGCACAGTGCCGCTCGCTTCCCCGGCGTGCGAATCACCCCCGCCGCCGGTCGGACCGACCGCGACGGAGGTTGCACCCTCGTGTTCGATAGCCGCCGCGCGCTGGTGGTTCAGCTTCCCCTCGGCTTCGAGCTTCAGCCACCGCGCCCGGCGGACCCAGAAGAACCGGACCGGTAGGAACAGATCGACCACCTCGTCGGAGATCAGGAGGCCGCCCAGCACCGGCAGCGCCATCGGCGCCAGCACCTCCGCGCCCACCCCGGTCGCGAACACCATCGGGAAGATGGCGATGATCGCGACGCCCTCGGTCAGCAGCTTCGGCCGCAGCCGTTGGACCGCCCCCTCGACCACCGCCGACCGCAGTTCGTCGAGCGCGCGAATGTTCTCCAGCCCGCCCCGCTTGTCGATCGCTTCGCGCAGGTACAGGAGCATGACGATGCCGGTCTCGGTCGCCATGCCGAAGCACGCGATGAACCCGACCCACACCGCGACGCTGAAGTCCAGCGGCGGCGAGTCCCACCCGTTGACGATCTTCGGGAACAGGAAGAGGAAGAACGCCCCGCCGGCGAGCGCCTCCGGCACGGCCAGCATCATCAGGCCGGCGTCGGCCAGGTCGCGGTACGTCAGGTACAGCACGAGGAAGATGACCAGGATCACGGCCGGGAACACCCACCGCAGCGTGCGGGCGGCGCGCTCCTGGTGTTCGAACTCGCCGGCCCATTCGACGTGAACGCCTTCGGGCAACTTCACCTTCTGGGCGACGACGCGCTTGGCCTCCTCGACGAACCCGACCGCGTCCCGGCCCCGGACGTTGAGCGTGACGTAGTTCAGCAGCCGCCCGTTCTCGCCCTTGAGGACCGCCGGCCCCTCGGTGATCCGCACGTCGGCCACGGCGGTCAGCGGGACCAGCCGCCGGCCCTTCGCCGCGTGTTCGATGACGCCCGCGTGGGCTTCGGAGCGGAACGCCGGGTCGCCGGTCGCGGCCGTGCCGGGGCGGGCCTCGGTGGCCTTGCTCGCCGGGATGAGGAGGCGTTTCACGGCGTCCTCGTCGTCCCGGT
Organism: Frigoriglobus sp.; assembly: GCA_043741075.1. Taxonomy (GTDB): domain Bacteria; phylum Planctomycetota; class Planctomycetia; order Gemmatales; family Gemmataceae; genus Gemmata. The sequence goes on along the minus strand of JAYUBA010000155.1, from coordinate 61 downwards.
AGGCGCGGGCGTACCGCACCCGCACCGGGAACCGCTCGCGGTCCTCGACGGTGTACGTCAC
>JAYUBA010000154.1:0-2521 GCA_043741075.1 Frigoriglobus sp. | reverse complement strand
TCGCCAGCACCGGCACCGCGAACGGCACCGCCTCGACGAACCCGCGGTGCCCGAACCCGCCGCCGAGGTGCCACGACCACCAGTAGCCGTACAGCACGGTGTACGCCGCGAGAACGCCCGCGAGCCCGAGCGCGGCGGCCCGCGTCCCGCGCGCGACCAGCGGCGCGAGCAGCGCCACCGCGAACACCGGGTACGAGGTCAACAGCCCCTGGTCGGCGTCGAACAGCACGTCGAGCAGGTGCGGGTCGTTCCAGTGGAACTCCTCGCCGGGGTACGTGTGGAACGTGAGCCGGCCGAACATCTGATGGTTCACCGCGAGCGTGACCGCGAGGCCCAGCGCGACGCCGGCCGCGGCGGCTCCCGTCGCGCGCAGCCGCAACCCCGGCGACCCGCACGCCGCGCCCGCCCACGCGGCGCACGCCAGCCCCCACCCGCCGATCAGCACGACGTTCGTGGTGCGCACGAGCAGCAGCAGCGCCACGAGGGCGACGACCGGGGTGAGCGCGAGCGGCCGGTTCCGCTCGCCCGCGCGCACGGCCGCCCACACCAGGGCCGCGGCGAGGAGCGCGGAGTAGACGTGACTGAAGCTGGCGTCGTAGGTGCCGTGGTGGAACACCCCGGCGCCGAACGTGAGCAGGAGGACGGACACGTTGCCCCACACCGCCGGCACGCCGACCCGGCGGCACGCGTCGAGGCCGAGCGCGGCGGTCGCCACGAGCGCGGCGGCCCCGAGCGCGAGGCACGCCCAGTGTTCCGCGGGCGAGTACGGCAGGCCGTTGCGCGCGGGGTCGGTGACGCACGCCATCACCGGCAGGCGGAGGAGGGCCACGCCGGGCGGGTACTTGCACGTGTACCGCGGCACCGCGGGGTCCGGGCGGTGGAGCGCCACTTCGGCCGGGTTGCCCTCGTACCACGAGAACGACAGGTCGCCCTTCAAGAGGGCGTACGTCCAGATGTGATACCCCGCGCCGTCGGAGCGGATCGGCGGCCAGTTGGAGTACGTCGGGTACACCGTCACGGCGGTCGCCGCGAGCGCGACCGCCAGGACGGACCACCACCGCCAACACCACGCGAGCAGAATGGAACGGGTGCCCGTCATGCGTCGGGCACCAGTTTCAGCGTGCGCGAGCGGTTCACCTGTTCCAGCAGCGCGACGAACTCCGCCACCGGCTTCGCGCCGAGGTCTTCACCGGTTCGCAGGCGGACGGCCACCGCGTTCGCCTCCATCTCCTTGTCGCCGATCACCAGGATGTACGGGATCTTCTGCTTCGCCGCGTCGCGAATCTTCGCCTGCATCCGCCCGTGGCTCAGGTCCGCATCGACTCGGAAATCCTTGTCGAGCAGGTCGGCGGCGAGCGTCTGCGCGAACTCGAAGTGCCGGTCGCCAATGGGGACGATGGCGACCTGCACCGGGGCGAGCCACACCGGGAACGCTCCCGCGTACAGTTCGATCAGGTACGCGATCATCCGCTCCATCGTGCTGATGACGCCGCGGTGGATCATCACCGGCCGCTTCGCGGTGTCGTCGGAGTCCTTGAACTCCAGCGAAAACTGGTTCGGCAGGTGCTGGTCGAGTTGGATGGTGCTGAGGGTCTCCTCACGGCCCATCACGTCCTTCACCTGCACATCAACCTTCGGGCCGTAGAACGCGGCCTCGCCGTCGGCCTCGAAGAACGGCAGCCCGGACTCCTGTAGCGCCTCGCGAAGGGTCGTTTCACTGCTCGCCCACATCGCCGGGTTATCGACGTACTTCACCTTGTCCGCGGGGTCGTGCTTCGACAGTCGGAACCGGTACTCGCCGATGCCCAGGTCGGCATACGCCTTCTTCATCAGGTTCAGCACGCCGGCGATCTCGGCCTTGATCTGGTCGGGGCGGACGAACAGGTGCGCGTCGTTGAGGGTCATGCACCGCACGCGGCTCAGGCCGCCGACGACGCCGGACTTCTCGTACCGGTACATCTTCCCGAGTTCGGCGATCCGCACCGGCAGGTCGCGGTAGCTCCGCTGCTTCGCCTTGTACACCTGGATGTGGTGCGGGCAGCACATCGGCCGCAGCACGAGGTCTTCGTCTTCGCCCAGCGACATCGGCGGGAACATGCCGTCCTTGTAGTGCTCCCAGTGGCCCGACTGGATGTACAGTTCCTTCTTCGCCGCGTCCGGGGTGTAGACGTGCTGGTAACCGGCCTTCCGCTCGTAGTCGGTGATGAAGGTTTCGAGCAGCCGGCGGATGGTCGCGCCCTTGGGCAGCAGCATCGGGAAGCCGGACCCGAAGATCGGCTCGTTGGCAAACAGTTCGAGTTCGCGGCCGACCTTGCGGTGGTCGCGCTTCGCCGCTTCCTCCAGGCGCGCGAGGTGCGCCTTGAGGTCGTCGCCGCTGGCCCACGCGATGGCGTGGAGCCGCTTCAGCGCCTTGTTCTTCTCGTCGCCGCGCCAGTACGACCCGGTGACCTGGGTGATCTTGAAGCCCTTCGGATCGAGGTCGCCAGTGGTCTCGACGTGCGGCCCGCGGCACAGGTCGGTG
>JAYUBA010000153.1:0-2521 GCA_043741075.1 Frigoriglobus sp. | reverse complement strand
CGCGGGGGCTTCGCGGGCTGAGGGCAGGTTCCCCTCCCCTCCCCGCTGCGGGGAGGGGCCGGGGGTGGGGTTTCCGGGCCGGCGGGGCCGGCCCTCGCGCGGATCAGCGCACGAGGATGGTCACCACCTGGCTCCCACGTGCTTGGTAGTACACGGGCACCCCCCCCTTCCCGCGGAGCTCCCAGCACCCGTCAGGCGTGCGGATGGCGGTGAGGCGCTGGTTCCCGAGGATCGCTTGGATGACGGGGAGCGCCCCGAGTCCGCCCGCGGTGAGGGTTTCACGGAGCCCACGGATCCGGCCGTCGAAGTCTTCCAGAAGGGCGCGGGGGTCGGGGGGCGCCTCTTGAGCGTCGACCTCCCGAAGCTGCCCCTGGAGTGCGGCCAGGCGGTCGAGTTGTCGTCGGAGGGAAGCGCGGTGGTCGTCCCGTTCCGTGCCCGCCGAGTCGAGCACAAGCTCCCGCGCTGCCTCCATCCTCCGCTCCGCGGTCGCAATGTCGCGCGTCAGCCGGTCACGCTCCATGACGCGGGTGTCGGTCCGGGCGCAGGCGGCGAGGGCTTCGGCGATGATCTCCCGGGTCCGCGTCACGACCTCGTCCGTCAGAACCGCCGCGCACGCGGCGATCACGGCGGCGTCCACCGCGGTCTCCTTCCGGTACCCGAGCCCCCCCGTGCATGCCCCCGACTTGATGCGGGTGCAGCAATACTGCTTTACCCGGCTGCGCGTCGAGGACGAGGTCGTGACCGAGCCTCCGCAGGGGCAACGGACGAAGCCGGAGGAAAGATGCTTGCGAAGCCCCATGGTCCACGTGGTCACTCGCGCCCGTGCCTTGACCTGAGCGTCGAGCTTGGCCGTCGTCTCGTCGTCCCAAACTTTCAGGTCGGGCCGGTCGTAGGTGCGGACCTCCTCGGGCTTGTTCGGGACCCGAACGATTGAGCCTGCTCGCTCGACGCTGACTCGGCGCGAACGGACGAGTTTCCCGCGGTAGAGCGGGTTGATCAGAATGGCGCGCACGGTTTGAGACTGCCAGTTTTGTTGACCCCCCGGATCGGGGATCAGGCGGCGGTTCAGCTCCGCGGCGACGGCGTTGTAGGTGCCGAGCTTGAGGAAGAGGTCGGCGATCAGGATGAGGATCGGGAACTGTTCCGGGTGCCGCACGATCACGCCGAACGTGCTCTTGCGGTCGAGGAAGATCCCGATCTCCCCCGTGTGCTTGTGTTTGCGCTGGTTCTTGAACCCGTAGGGCGCGGCGCAGGTAAACGCCCCCGCCTCGTCGCTGTCCTTGAGCTTCTCGCGGATGCGGCTCGACGCCTTGAGCGCTTCGGCCCGGTTACCGTACGCCTTGAAGGCGGAAAGGAGCACGTTCTCCCCGTCGAGCCGAACGAAGTCGCGCGTCGTGTACTGCCACACGCTTACGCCAGCGTCCGCCAAACTTTGAAGCACGCCGAGCACGCGGGCGGGCTCAGCGCGCGCGAACCTGTCGAGGTCGCGGACGACGACCACGTCGAACGCCTTGGATGCGGCGGCGGCGAGGAGCTGGGCGAACCCTGGCCGGCGGACCATCTCGCGACCCGAGATCCCGTCGTCCTCGAAGTGGGGGACGTTGGCGAGCGTCCAGGCGTTGCCCTCGATCGCTTGGCGTGCGCGGCGTTCCTGAACGGCGCAGCTATCGCTGTCCTGGTCGTCGGAACTGAACCGAGTGTAGATCGTCGCGCGAAATGCTACCGTTTCCAACATCGGGGAACCTCTTTTTCCTCGGTCACGACCTCGGGCCGCTGTGCGGGCGGCGCCGGGGTCACTTCGTTTGTCAGGGGCTCATGGTCACGCCGATCGGTGACGGGGTCAAGCTCGGCGAGTACCTCGCGCCTCGCGCCTCGATGATGGCGCACAGCTCCGCCGACCTCGGCTACGCGCTGGTCACGCTGATACACGTGGCGGTCAAGCGCCTCGAAGGAAGAGGGCGGCAAGTCGCTGGGCGACGGCCTCGAGTTCATCGGGCGTCGGGCGCGTAGCCGACGCAAACCACTGGCGGCCGTCGGCATCGAGGTGGGGAATGATGCGCTCGACGGGCAGGTCCGCGACGACTCTGGAGGGCTCCGAGTCAGAGCGCGCCCGGCGTGGGTCGGGCGGAAGCGTGTCATTCCCGGGGTCGGCGGGCGGCGCGCTCTCGGGCCCCAACGGGGGCTTGCAGACCAGCCGGGGGCGCTGAGCTGCAACGATCCTGGCGGAGACAGGAGGCGAGGGGGTGGGCTCCGCGGGCCATCTTGCCGCGTCTCGTTTGCGCGCCGTCACCCCGTCCCCCAGGACGAGGCGGCAGGGTGAAATCGTGCGCCAACAACCCTGGGCTCGGCGAGGTTGCTTGAGGGCACAGCCCAACGATGGTGGATCGCTCCGGTGTGGGTCCACCGGTTCGTGATGGGCAGCGCGGGTCTTGGGTCTCGCCAAGGCGTGCAGCCCGTCCCCCCGGGGTGACGAGCCCGCGCCCGTTCGGTTTTAGGCCGTGCCCGCGCGGGTCTCCGCGGG
>JAYUBA010000152.1:0-2523 GCA_043741075.1 Frigoriglobus sp. | reverse complement strand
TCGTTTGGTTCACGAAGAGGTGGGCACTGCCCACCCTACGAAAGCCGCTTCACACCAATCGCCAAACCGCTCCAACAACTCCCACCAGCAGCACCAGTCCGAAGCAGCCCTTGTTGATGACCCGCGGCGGGGCAAACAACTCCCTCAGCTCGGCCTCGGCCTCGTCGCACGCGCGGACGAAGCCGTCGCGGTCGTCGATCTGCTTGTAGTCCGCTTCGTGGACGATCTTGTTGCGCACGGTCGCGGCGAACCGGAGCTTGCGCACCAGCGGTTGCGGCAGCCGGTCCTGCACGCTGGTCACCTTCTCGTGAAGCCCCTTGCCGGTGGCCCCGAGCGCCTGCTCCAGCAGCGACTCCAGTGCCTTCACCCGCGTAATCGCCAGTTCGATGTCGCTCATGTGTTCCGCAGGTGTCACGCCTTCGGGGCGAGATCGGGGTTGAAGAACACCATCTTCCACGGGCGCACGGTCCACTTCAGGAACACGCCGGCTGCGAAGAACGGGTCGCCCTTGATTAGCGATTCCGCCGCTTCCGACGAGTCGGCTTCGTAGATGATGAGCGCGCCGTAGTTGTCCTCGGTCGGGCCGCTCGCAAAGAGGTGGTTCTTCTCGATCAGGCTCGTCAGGTACGCCCGGTGCGCCGGCCGGTGCGCGTCCACCAGCGCCTTGTCCTGGCTGTACTCGATGATCGCGGCATATTTCATGGGTGCCTCTCGTTAAGCGGTGGCCCCGCCGGGGCCACGGCTAAACATGATTAGACGCGATCCTCGACTCGTTCGAGCTGAACCCTTTCGAAAGGGAAGTACGCGCGACTGAGCACCGCGTGCGCCCCGAACAGCCCGGCGGCGAACGCCGTGTCGCCGAGGAACGTACCGCGGTAGAATGGGATGCCGGCCGCGTAGCAATTGACCAGCCCCTCGAGCGAATACCCGTAGGGGGCCGCCTGCTCGATCCACGACAGGAAGTTCGTCGTGAGGAAGAACAGCAAGCTCGCGCCGACGGTTGTTGCGCCGATCCGCAGCGGCGATTCCGACTTGCGGAGCAGCGCGCAGCCGAGCACCGCGTAGCCGGCGAGGCAGAACCACGTCGGCGGGTGCGGCGCAAACCCGTACTGGAGGTAGACGCCCACCTCCTTTACCGAAACGGCGGCGGCGATCAGGAGCAGCGCGACCGGGAACCTTAGTCGTGCGGTCGCGAACAGCGCCAGCGCGCCGAGGGCCGCCATGTTCCACGGCCGCACGCTCTGCGGAAGCATGGCGCTCGCGGCGGCCAGCACCGCCAGCCCGGCGAGGGCAAGCGTCATCGGCTTGAAGTACGGGGATGCGGGCGTCGGCGAGTCCATAGCGCGGTCTCCGGGTCGAGTAGAGAAGATGTTAGGTGCGGGGCGGACCGGCCGCAAGTCGGGTACAATGGCCGCACGCACGAACTCCGTCCGACCGGGAGGGTCTACCCATGAAGTCCGACGACGACGATTTCCGCATCGGCGTGCCGGGCGCGGGCCGGTCCGCGCTCGCGCCGCCCGCGGCACTGACGCCCGCCGCGCGGAAGCCGGAGCCGGAAGCGCCGCCCGAACTGCGGCCGGGCGAAACGGAACTCGGCCGCCCGCCGCAGGTACCGTCGGACCTCGCGCCGCTGTCCACCGACGACCTCGCGGCGCTCAAGCTGCTCGACGACGAGCAGGCCGCACGCGACATCGCCGAAGCCGAGATGCTGCTCGTGTCCGACCCGACCGGCCTGGGCTGGCTCGGCTGGTTCGGCTCGCCGCTCGCGTTCGCCGCGCTACTCGGCGTAACCGGCGTACTGGGCGTGTTCCTCTTCAACCAGACCGCGCAACTCCTACAGGCGCTCGCGGCGCAACCGGAGTGGGCGCAGTACATCGGGTACGGCGGCCTCATCCTGTTCGGGCTGTGCGTGCTGTACTCGTTCCTGCGGTTCTTGTTCATCTACGTGCGGTTGCGCGAGAACCGGCAGTTGCGGGTGAAGGGCATCAAGGAACTGTCCAACCGCACGCGGCTCCGCTGGCTGGCCGCCGCGAAGTCGGCGGAGGCGCGGAGGCAGATCGAGACGTACCTACAAACGTACCCCATCGAGACGGAGAAGGATCGCCGCGGGCTGGCGCAACTCGGTCTGTCGGACGAGGCCATCGCCCGGTTGAAGGCGGTGCGGGCGGAACTGCTCGACCACGACAAGTTCGCCTCGACGGAGCAGTGGTTCGCCCGCTTCCGCGACGCGTTCCAGAGCGTGATCGACGAAGCCGCGGACCGGCGCACGAAGTACTGGGCAAACCGCATCTGGGTGGTGACCGCGGTGGCCCCGAACGCGGTGATCGACTCCGGCGCGACGCTCTTCTACACGTTCTCGATGCTGTCCGACCTGTGCCAGCTCTACAACCTGCGCGCCGGCCGCGCCGGCACCGCGGTGCTGATGGGCCGCACGTTCTTCAACGCGTACCTGGCGGGGCAGGGGACCGAGTGGGAGAAACTCGCGGAGGATCAGTACGACCAACTCTTCCACGAGGCGATGAA
>JAYUBA010000151.1:0-2526 GCA_043741075.1 Frigoriglobus sp. | reverse complement strand
GGAGGCGAACCGCATCTCGGCGGACGTGTCGCCCGCCCGGCGGGCCAGCGCCGCCGCCTGCTTGTGCTCGTCGGCCAGTTGCCGCTGCTCGGTCCGGGTGGCCCGCGCGCGGGCCAGTTCCACCTCCAGCGGCTCGCTCTTGAACAGGGCGAGCAACTCGCCCTGACGCACCCGCTGGCCCGGCCTGACGTCGCTCAGCACGTCCAGCCGCGCCGGCTCCGACAGCATCATCCCTTCCAGCGCCTCCGGGTCCACCGCCACCAGGCCGGTCTCGTAGACCCGGCTCACCGGCAGCGGGAGGAGGAAGAACGCGAGTAACAGTGAGGCGAACACGCCCAGGGTGATGTACACCCGCGCCGCTTTCATGTCCGGTAACCGCCCGCGCTGGCGAATGTTTTTGACGACCTTGTACATGGGCCAGACGAACAGCGACGCCAGCGACATGATCGCCAACATCTGGCTCAGGATCTTCAGTTTCGGGTTCAGGAAGTCGGCCAGGAACCACAGGATGCTGAACGTCACCACCCACCGGTACACCCAGCTCGCGATCGCGTACACCACGAACAGCCACTTGCGGCCGGGCGCCATGTACGCCTCCGGCGGCACCTCCACGCCCAGCGCCTTCGACAGGAACAGGTTGTTCAGGAACTTGTTCGCCTTCTCCCGCAGGTTCGGCACCTCGAGCCAGTCGGCCAGCATGTAGTACCCGTCGAACCGCATGAGCGGGTTCGCGTTGAACATCACCGTGGACACCGAGCACAGCACCATGATGCACAGCGCGATGTTGTTGATGGTCGGGTACGTCGAGGTGTACCACCACACGAACGTCGCGAGCGACGCGATCACCAGCTCCACGTAGATGCCGGCGAAGCTGATGATGATCCGCTTCCACTTGTCGGCCAGCGTCCACGCGTCGGTCACGTTGGCGTAGAGCGCCGGCGACAGGCACATGAGCAGGACGCCCATCTCGTGGCACTCGCCCTTGAACGCCTTACAACTCAGCCCGTGGCCGAACTCGTGGATGACCTTCACCACGCCCAGCGACAGCCACATGTACAGCACCGAGTTCCAGGTGAAGAACTCCTGGTACGCGGGCAGCTTCGCCTGGAACGTCTTGTAGTGCAGGAGGACGTGGACCGCCGCGGCCAGCATCAGCCCGACGCTGGCGACGAAGAACCACGTGGTGAAGATCCACGCCAGGTAGCGGAACATCCAGGTGAGCAGGCGGTCCGGGTCGAACACCGGGATCTTCAGGTACAGGATGTTGCTGAGGGTGGCGAGGCGCCGCGTCCGGCGCTGCTTGGCGCGGCGATGGAACAGGTGCTGCGCGGCGCCCGGCTGCTCGTTCTGCACCAGCCCGGCGGTCACCAACTGGCGGGCGAAGCCCTCCAGGTCGGCTGGCTCCAGCCGCATCGGCTTGAACTCGTCCTCGAACGCCTCCTGCACCTCTTCCATCGTGTGCTTGCCGTCGAACAGCCGGAACACGAAGTATTCCTGCTTGCTGAACCGGTAGTACCGCAGGCACACCGGGTCCTTGATGACGGTGAACGTCTTCCCCTCGTACCGCTGCTCGAACGCCTGCAAGTCCGGCCGCACCCGGAGGCGCACCTGCTTGCGGCGCTCGGCCGGGCTGTTCAAGTTCGTCGTCAGGTCGTTTGCCATGTGTCCGCGCGCGTACTTCGTGTGTCGTGCAGGGTTTTCGCCCCGAAGGGGCGTCGGGAAATAGCCCAGGGCGCAAGCCCTGGGTCAGGGGCTTCGATCACGGCGTCGGCGGGACGATGATGGTGGCGGCGCTGTGGTCGAGCAGGTTCAGTTCCTTGTTGCTCATCTCCACGCGCACGGTCACGTACCGGGTGTCGGTCGCGTCGATGTAGGTGATGCGCCCGGTGTGCGTCTTCCGCGCCTCGGTCGGCGGCTTCCACAGGTGGACCCCGCCGGCCGACGTGCCGACGACCAGGAACTGCTCCCCGCGGACCGGGCTGAACGCGGCGGCCGTCACCGCCGCGCGGCCCGGCGTGATGAGCCGCCCCACCTCGGCCCCGCGGCCCCCGGTGCGCGGCGCGTGCCAGTACTGGAGCGTGCCCTTCAGGTCGCCGTCGCCGCCGGCCGTGGCGATCGTGTACGGCGGCAGCTTGTCCGCGGGCGTGCCGGGCGCGACCTCGTCCGGGCCGAAGATGGCGAGCGTGGCGAACGAACCGGCCGCGCTCACGTTCTGGACCTGCCCGATCGTCTGCCCGTTGGCCGGGTCCACCAGGTCGAGCCGGCCCTTGTCCTGGTCGAACAGGACGCGGCCCCCGTCGCGGCTCACGCCCAGCGTCTCGACCGCGCCGGCCCGGTGGTCGAGGGTCCGCACCACCGCGGCCCGCTCGGTGCCCAGTTTCCACACCTTCAGCGACCCGTCCTTGGAGGTCGTCACGAGCGTGTTCTGCGGGGTGAAGCCGACGGCGGTGACGTTGTCGCGGTGCTCGGCCGGGAGCGCGTACAGCTTCTTCGCGGACGCGAGTTCCCACACGAACACGTCGCGGC
>JAYUBA010000150.1:0-2527 GCA_043741075.1 Frigoriglobus sp. | reverse complement strand
TTCTTCTACCTCTCCGCGGCGCTCGCGTTCTTCCAGTTCCGCCCGGTCGCGGCCCCGTCCGCGGGGCCGCCCCGCTGGGGGTGGTACGCCGCTGCTCTGGGTCTGTACGCCTGCGCCCTGTTGAGCAAGACGGTGACTTGCTCGCTACCGGCGGCGCTGCTGCTCGTACTGTGGTGGAAGAGCGGCACGGTCCGTCGGCGGGACGTGCTCATCTTGGGCCCTTTGTTCGCGCTCGGATTGGTTCTCGCCGGGGTAACGATCTGGGTGGAGAGAACACACGTCGGCGCGCGCGGGGCGGATTGGACGCTTTCAGCCGTCGATCGGTGCCTGATCGCCGGCCGCGCGCTGTGGTTTTACCTCGGGCAGCTCTGCTGGCCCGCGAACCTCGTGTTCAGCTACCCCCGATGGCACATCGACGCGGGCGAGGTCTGGCAGTACATGTTTCCGCTTGCGTACGCAGGCGCCGTGGCGGTGGCCGTTCTGGGTCGGCGGAGGTGGGGCCGCGGTCCCGCGGCCGCGCTGCTGTTTTTCGCCGGAACCCTTGTGCCGGCTCTCGGGTTCATCGATGTCTACCCGATGCGGTTCTCGTTCGTCGCCGACCACTTCCAGTACCTCGCCAGTTTGGGCGCCCTCGTGCTGCTCGTCGAAGTCGGCGCGAGGGCGCTGGGCCGATTGGTGCCGGACGACTCGCAGTGGCGCACGTCGGTCGCCGGACTGGTCCTCGTCGCCCTTATGGGGTTGACCTTTCAGCGCGGCTTCGCGTACGAGAATCTCGAAACCCTCTGGACCGACACCCTGGCCAGCAATCCCGATTGCTGGCTCGCCCATAACAACCTCGGGGAGGTGCGTTTCGAGCAAGGCAGGATTGAGGAGGCGAGGGTTCACTATCGCGAGGCCGCCCGTCTCAAGCCCGAAGACCCGCAATTTCATTACAACCTGGGCAAGGCGGAATGGACCCTGGGCAACGTCGCGGCGGCGATTCCCGAGTTCGAGGAGGCGACCCGCCTCGACCCGAACTATGCGACGGCTCACTTGAACCTCGGCATCGCGTTACGCCGAAAGGGTCTGTCCGAGGAGGGCTTGGTCCACATCGAACGCGCGGTGCAGTTGAAGCCCGACTTCCCACAGGCGCGGAACGCCCTGGGGGTGGCTCTGGCCCAGAAGGGGCGGCGCACCGAGGCGATTCAACAGTTCCTCGCGGCCGCCGAGAGTTCCCCCAGCGACCCCGAGAGCCATTACAACCTCGCGCTTACGTACGCCCAGTCGGGAGAGTTCCGCACCGCACTCGCTCACGCGAAGACGGCGGTCGATATCCGGCCGAACGACCCACGTCTCCGGTCGCTGTTTGAATCGCTCAGACGAGACATCGAGAAGCGGTGAACGGGTCGGCGGCGGCTGGAATACCGTAGCCGTTCACGGGATAGCCGGTTGGTGCCTTCTCCCGTCTTCCTCCCGGCGGCATGTCATCCCCGTCCTTACCACCTGAGGTCTTCGGCGCGCTGCCGCCGTCCGGGCATACACCCGTTGCCCCGAGTCCCGACTCGCCGACCTCGAAGCCCGGCCGGGTAGTGGTACAGTTTGGCCTCTGCGGCCCTGCTGTTTCAGGCACGAAAACTCCAAACTGTACCACTACCGAGGTCCTTGGTACAATTGGGTCGATGAGGGTCGTTCACGCAATACCTGAGGGGGCAATAATGTCGCGGTTGATGGTGGCGGCTGCGCTGATGGTCTCCGGGGGGTGTTCGCAGCCCGAACCCCCCCCGGACACACAGACAACAATCCCAGTGCCCGACGACGACGATGGCATTCGGAGAAGCCGAGAGGTTCTCACCGCCGAGTACAAGGCGGTCGTGCTCATCGAGTCCTTGGGCGGGTCCGTTGCCCGGGAGGGGGAGCAACCCCGCAAGCCGGTCGTGAGCGTGGACCTGTCCGGCACGAAGGTGACGGACGCGGAGTTGGCGGTTCTGGTCCCGCTGACGAGCCTCACCACCATCAACCTGTCCGGCACCCCGGTGACGGACGTGGGGGTGAAGGAACTGGCCGCACTTCAGAACCTCAATGTACTCACCCTGAGCGGCACGAAGGTGACGGACGCGGGAGTGAAGGAACTTCAGAAGGCCCTGCCCAAGTGCGAGATCGCGAGCGATCCCGCCAAGTGACCGAGGAAGGCGGGCGGGTCTAGTGGTCGGCCACTGACGAGTTGACGCGCGGCCGTTGATCGGTACTCCAGACCGGAACCCGGTAGGAGACCGCATGATGTCGCAGAAGAAGTACCTGGTCACCCTGACTTCCGATGAGCGGGACCACCTGAACGACCTGCTCGGCAAGGGGAAGGCATCGGCCCTGGTGTTGACCCACGCCCGCATCCCGTTGAAGGCGGACCCGGCCGAGGGCGGCCCCGGCTGGCTCGACGAGCACATCGCCGAGGCGCGGGATGTGAGCGCCGCCACCGTCGAGCGGGTCCGGCAGCGGTTCGTCGGGCAGGGGTTGGAACCGGCCCTGGGCCGCAAGGAGCCGGACGAGCCCC
>JAYUBA010000149.1:0-2529 GCA_043741075.1 Frigoriglobus sp. | reverse complement strand
GGGGGGAGGTCAAAACCAGCGGAGGCCGACGGTTACCTTTCAGAACGATTCCGAATCACTTCACCGGCGCGCCGATGAGCGGGAACAGGTACGCGTGGACGAACGCCGGCGTGTGCATCCCGTGGTGCCCGCCCGTGTGCCCGGTCCACGCCTGCTCGGCCGACCAGAAGTGCTGCCGCAACTTCGCACTCGCGCCCACCTCGGGCGCGGCCGGTCCCTTGGGCCGGAACCCGAACCGCCCGGCGGCCGTCCCGGACCCGCGGTCCGACGTGCCCACCACCCGCATCACGAACCCGAGCGCCACCCAGTCCTTGCGGCTGCAGAACACGTCCACGCCTTCCCGCGCCGCCCACAGCGACGGCCGCAGGTCGTACCCGGTGGACACGCTCGGTGCAAGCAGAATCGTGCGGTCGATGGCGTCCGACGGCAGGCAGGTGCCCGCGGTCAGTGCCACGCCGCACCCGGCGCTGTGCGCGATCAGCACGACGCGGCGGTTCGGTTCGCGCGTCTTGCGGTCCAGGATCGCCGCGGCCAGGCGCTCGCCTTGTGCCTTCGCGTACGGCCAGTCGGTCTGGTCGCGCAACAGTTGGCGGTAGCCGTGCGACCACGGGAACACGCTCAGTTCGACGGTGTTCCCGGCGAGCAAGTTCGCTTGTGCAAGGGCGTTGGAGCAGCCCTTCAGGTCGCCCGCGCCGTCCACGACCCACACGAGCGGGCGCGCGTCCGGTCCCGCCGGCACCGGGCTGGCGGCGACGGTCCAGCCGCCGCAGTACGTGCGGTACTCGGTCACCCGCGCGCGGGGCGAAGCAGAGGTGTTGGGCGGGGAGGCGACCCACCGCGGGCCGCCGGCCGCGCCGGCCGCGGAGATCAGCAGGCCGCTGAACCCCACCGCGAAGAACAGTTTCGCCAGCCGATTCATATTGGTAAGCCCGCGGAGACGCGCCTCATCGCGCGATTCACCCGGATAGTATCGGCGGGCGCGGAGATCAACTGCAGTTTGTGGGCGGGTCCGGTCGAAGACGAAAGATACGCGGTTCCCGTCACGTCCGTACTCGGGGCAATTCCGATGACTCGCGGTGCCCTGCGCGTCCTGCGCGCGTTGTTCCCGTTCGCCGCCCGCCGTACACTGTCCGGGTCGCCGCCGCCGGGCACCGGAGGGCGCAGGATGTCGCGCCGCTTACTCGTCGTGATCGGTTTGGGGGCCGCCCTCACCGGGGCCGGGTTCGGCGCGTACGCCCTATGGACAGCAAGCACGCACGGCGAACCCCCGCCCCCGACTCCCGTCTTTGACGACCGGGGTGGCGCGCTCTCCAGCCAGCAGCAGTTCGACACGCTGGCCCAAACCGACCCGGTCGGGATGCTCGCCGCGTGCCTCACGCGCTACCAGCGCGAGGTGAAGGGCGGGGTCCGCTGCACCGTCGAGAAGCAGGAGCGGGTGCATGGAGAACCGAAGCACCCAGGGATGCCGCCGGTCGAAGTGATCGACGCCTTGATACGCGGAGACGTGCCCGACCCCGAGACGCACAAGACGGCCATCGAAGTGCTGATGACGTGGAAGTCCGGGGCCAAGTCGTTCTTCGGCTCGGAGATCACGGGTACGCTGTTCAGCGAGGTCAGGCACGACGGCAAGGTGGTGACGTGGCGGCCGAAGGCCATCCTCAGCGCCCTCAGCAGCCCGGTCGCGCCCAACAACCCGCTGGCCAAGAGTCAGTCGCGGTACTGCGTCCGCGACGCCGGGTTGTACCGCTCCATGCTCCGCACGCACGAGGCGTGGAAGTCCCGCCAGGAGGCCGGCGAGCTGAAGGTCGATTACCTCGGCAAGAAGACGCCCGAAAAGATCGGCCGCGAGTGCCACGTCATCAAGCGCATCTGCCCGCGGGTCGAGATCGACGCGTTCGAGATCGGCGGGACGGCCAGCACCGACCCGAAGGTGGTCGCGGTGGAAGGGTTCACCGAAGTGACGATCTACATCGACGCGGAGCGGTGGCTCCAGGTGGGCACCGAGTTGTACCGCACCGAACCGGACGGCACGCGGGTGCTGGTGGGCGCGTACTACTTCCGCGACGTGCAACTGAACCCCGGCTTCCCGCCGGACGCGTTCACGGTTGAAGCGCTGAAGAAGTAGAGGACACAGGACAGAAGCGCGACGGGGGTCGGACGGGATCGCGGGACTTCACCGCGGCTCCTCCAACTTCCCGATGGCCTCGGTACACCGGTCGAGGAGCGCCTGCTTCCGCTTCGGGTTGGTGTACCGGCCGTGCGCCTCGGCCCACTCGCGCGTTTGCTCGACCAACTTCCGTAGCGCCGCGCCCGCTTCCGGCTTCCGCGCGCGGGAACCGACCGCGAGCGGCGACGTGTGCGCGAACCCGCCCTGCGCCGGGCACCGCGCCGCGACCCACCCCGCCTCGGCGACGGCAGCTTCCGCTTCGCCCTGGCCGGACGTGACCACCTGCCCGTTCGCCACGATCTCGACGGGCACCGGTTCCCCGCGCGACCGCGCGTTCGCGCGGAACCGGTCGCCATCGCGGG
>JAYUBA010000148.1:0-2531 GCA_043741075.1 Frigoriglobus sp. | reverse complement strand
GGGCGTGTACACGGTCACCGTCGAACTCCGCGACGCCACCGGCCGCCGCACCGTGAAGACCCCGCCGGCGCAGTTCTGCGTGGCCGGGCCTTAAATCGTGTTCGGTATTCAGTGTTCGGCCAGAAGTCGGCACCCTGACCGCCAACCGCCGCTTCAGTAACCTGAATCGAATAGGGTGGGCTACTCGGCTCACAACTGAACACCGAACACCGAACACCCAACACCGAACACTATGTCCAACATCTTCTTCCACGCCGGCACGGTGACCCGCGAGGAGCGGGCGAAGGTTCTGAAGCAGAACGGCGCGACGCTCTGGTTCACCGGGCTGTCCGGGTCGGGCAAGTCCACGCTGGCGATGGCGCTGGAGCAGGTGCTCATCCAGCGCGGGCACCCGGCGTACACGCTCGACGGCGACAACGTCCGGCTCGGGCTGAACGCCGGGCCGAAGATTCTGGCCGACACGCGGGGCTACGGCGAGGACCAGTCGAAGCGGTTCGGGCTGGGCTTCTCCGCGGCCGACCGCGAGGAGAACATCCGCCGCATCGGGGAGGTGGCGCGGTTGTTCGCCGACGCCGGACTGTTCGCGCTGACCAGCTTCATCAGCCCGTACCGCAAGGACCGCGACGCGGCCCGTAAGGCCCACGAGCAGAACAAGACCGGGGCGATCCCGTTCATCGAGGTGTATGTGAGCACCCCGATCGACACGTGCGAGACGCGCGACCCGAAGGGGCTGTACAAGCAGGCCCGCGCCGCGGTCGCCGCGGGGAAGGGGATGGGGTTCACCGGGGTGGACGACCCATACGAGCCGCCGCTGGCCCCGGAACTGACCTTCGACGCCGCCACGCAGACGGTCGAGCAGGGCGTCGAACTGGTGCTGAAGTACCTGGAAGCGAAGAAGTTGTTGGTCGGGTAACGTGTTTTCAAGGAGACGAACGATGAACGCGCTGCTGTTGGCACTGGCGGTTCTGGGCGGGCTGACCGAATCCGCCAAGCCGCGGGAGTTCCGTGTCGAAGTGGCGTTCTGCGAGGGTGACCCGCTCGGCAGCGTGGCCGACGGGAACGCGAAGCGGCGGGTCGAAGCCGCCGTCGTGGTGCGGGACGGCCGGCCCGCGTTCACGCAGGAGGGGACGCACGTCGCGTTCAAAGGTGCCGACGGCAAGGCTCAGAAGGTGTGGGTCGGCACGCGCATCGAAGTGATCCCCGTCACGCTGCGCGACGGAAAACTGTGGATCGAGGTCAACGTGGGGCGGTGCGATACCAATTTCGGCCCTGGGGCCGCCGGCTTGCCGGGGTTCACCGAGCAAACGATCCGGCTTACCCGAGTCGGGAAGTCGGGCGACACGTTCCGCGTGCGGGTCGCGGCGGATTCGCCCGAATCGCAGACGTGGGTGGAGGTCACCGCCACGGAAGTTGCGAAGCCGAAGTGATGCCCCCGCGCCCGTTTATGACGCGCTGCGCGGATGCGCCATGCCTTGCGCGTGGCGCGGATGCGCCGCGCAGGTCGGTGGGGGTGCGGGTGGAATTCCTTTCTCAACCCGCGCGCCCTGTTGACGCGACCCAGTTTCGCTATTCAACTGCATACAGCCCAGTCGGAGCAACCGCGCGGCGAACCTGAGAATCCCGCCACTTTGACTCAACTCGACTGCTCGGTTGCTTGAATGTGCGCCGGGGCCAACGTAGAGTTGTCCCGGTTCGACCCGCGGGGACTCGCGACCCGCCCCGTTCGGACGCCCGCGAACCGCAGGGTTCCCACTAACCGGATCATCGGGTAGACCATGCCGGCAATCACTCCCCACGAACCCGCCGAGCACCCGGTCGAAGGGTTCCGCTCCCTCGTGCTGCCGGCCGCACCGAACCGGCCGTTCCGCGTGTACCTCCCCACCGACTACCAGCCCAAGTACGCGTACCCGCTCGTGGTCCTGTTCCACGCCGACGGCGAGTGCGAGGAGCACGCCGCCCGCATGGTGCCGCTACTCAGCCGCCGCAACTACGTGGCCCTGTGCCTGCGCGGGGCGGTGAAGCGCGGCCCGCGGGCCGACGGCCGCCCGGCGTTCGGGTGGGGCGCGGGCGCGGACCGCGGCGCGACGGCCGCCCTCAACTATACGGCCGCCGAGTACAGCATCCACCCGGCCCGCGTGTTCCTGCTCGGCGTGGGCGAAGGGGCCGCGGTCGCGTACCGGTTCGGGCTGTCGCTCCGGGGCCGGTGCGTCCGCGGCCGGGCGCTGCGCGCGTCCGGTGTCGTCGCCCTCAACGGAGCGCTCCCGGCGGGCCGCGTGCCGGCCAACGACCTGCGGGTGCTGATCGGCCACGGCACCGCGAACCCGGTGGTGCCGGTCGCCGACGCCCGCCGCGCCGCCGCCCGCCTGAGTGCCGCCGGCGCGGCCGTGCGGGTCGCCCGCTACCCCACCTCGCACCGCGTCCACGCCGACATGCTCCGCGACGCGAACCGCTGGATCATGACGCAGGTGGCCGACACCGCCGACGCGAGCGAGTGACGCGGAATCGTGCGGATGGTGACCATCTGCTGGGCT
>JAYUBA010000147.1:0-2532 GCA_043741075.1 Frigoriglobus sp. | reverse complement strand
CCCGGTCCTGGTGCTTGATGACCTTCTCCCGGACCACGTTGCTCTGGATGTACCGCAGGGCGTCCCGGACTTGCTCGTGCAGCGGCCCGTGGAACGTCTTCTCGATCAGTTCGCCCCCGCCCGGCCCCTTCGGGAAGATCACCACGTCGATCTGCGCACCGGGGATGAACGCCCTCGGCTCGTCGTGGAAGAACAGCACGCCGACGTTGCGGGGCTTCACGAACTCGTCGGCCCCGTCCACGATGTTCATCTGCCGACCCAACGCCACCAGCGGCGTCTTGCTCACCTCTTTGTAGAGTTCGCTGCCGACTTCCTTGAGGTACGCTTGAAGCAACCCTTGCCGCAGGTCGTCCACGTCAGCCGGACGGCACTGGCGGTCGTCGAATGGAACTGTGGCCGTGAGCCGCAGGAGTTCCTGCTCGTCCTCGCTGTTCGGCTTCACTTCCACGGTGCTGGAGAACCGCCGGATGTAGTAGTGGTACTCTTTCGCCTTGGCGGTAACGGCACGGGGAGCCTTGTACGGGCGGTTCTGACCGCCGGGGGACCACAGCACGATCAGGTTCTTGCCCTCGAACTTCTCGACGCTCAGGATCGGGAAGTAAGTCGGCTGGATCAGGTGGCAATAGCCGAGCAGTTCCCGCTGGACCGGATCGAGTTGGTTGTCGTTCAGGCCGACGGGCGGGAAGACCGGCTGCCCGTCCACGCAGTCTTGGCCGATGACGACGTACCCGCCGCCCAGGTTCTCGAAGTCGTTGGCGAAGGCGCAGAGGGTCCGAACGACCGCATCCGGGTTCCAGCCCGCCTTGTACTCGATGCGGTCGCCTTCGACGGTGCGCTGCCGAAGGAGGTCGTTCAGGTTGAGGGGGAGTTTGCTCATGCTCTGGCTCCGTCTTCGCTGCTGCCGTCGCAGTATCGACCGTCCTCCCACGATTCGGAGGAGTGAAGCGTGGCTCAGATCAGGATACCCGATTCGAGTCAACAGGCCCGATGGAAGCGCCGTCAGTCGGACAGGAAACGACGTTGCGGGGGACGAAGTGACCGCCGAAACGGGTCGGACGAGGCACAGACCGTGAGCGTCAGGTGGCTTTGTCGGATTTTGGACCCAATTTTGTCGGATTTTTCCATTTTTGGCCGGGTTTTCACGAGCTTCAGAAATGCCACAAAACCCTTAATTGGAAGCTACTTACGCCAAATTGAACCGAATGTCTTGCGGAATCCCTCCCTCTCCGCTTGGAAATCGCTGGGAACCCCTGCATTAGTGGGGGTTTCTTGGTTTGCTACACCTTCGTCGCAGTCGGAGCTAGATAGTCCACAGGAGTCCACGTTGGCGTTCTGCTTGCGCTCGGGTGACGCCAAGCAGGACGCCAAGTGATTCCCCGACTCGTGATTGTCCGTCCCTGTTTTCTTCTTCTCATTCGCGACCGGGCCGGTCAGGTCGGGTAACCCCTTCAGGGCGTCCGCCTGCTCGCCGAGGAGCGTGTGGCTGTACCGGTCCATCGTCAGCGTGATCGTCGAGTGGCGGGCCAACGCCTGCGCGACTTTGGGGTGTACGCCGGATCGCGCCAGGTTGCTGATGAACGTGTGCCGCAGGGCGTGAAAATCCACCACCCGGCCGTCCTCGTCGCGGTAAGTGATTCCCGCCGCGCCGATGTCGTGCTGAAACGTCAGCGTCGCGGTCCGGGGGTTACCCGACAGGGTGAACGCGCGGGCGGCGGGCAGCTTGGTCGAGACGTGCGCCCGGAGTTCGGTGGCCAGCGCCGGGCGCAAGGGAATCGTGTCCTCACGACGACGCTTGGCGTATCCGGCGGCAACACGCACGGTCGGCGCGTCGGGGTTCAGGTCGAACGAGGCGCGCGTCAGGCTCCGGAGTTCGTTCGCCCGGAGTCCGGTTTCCAGCGCCAACAAGTACATCAGCCGGCGGTTCGGCCCGGACATGCCGCCGCGCACCTTCCCGCCGCTCGTCGCGTTGAGCAGTTTCTTCACCTCATCCACCGTCAGCGCGCGGCGGTCGTGCCGCCGGTCCAGGCGCACGTTCAGCGGGGTCAGGTGATCGACCGGGTTGCTCGGGGCACGACCGTGCTTCACCATCCACCGGCAGAACTGCTTGAGGGCGTTCAAGTAGAAGTTCGATGTCTGCACATCCATGCCGCGCTTCGCGCCCTTATTGGCGCGCCATTCGGCGAGCAGCGCCTGCACCTTTTCGGCGGCGATGTCGGAGTAGAACTTGAACCCGCAGCCGGTGAACACCTCGGTCAACCTCGACACGAGCATCCCCACCTGCTTTTCGGTGGTGGTCTTCGCGAGCAGAGTGTTCGACCACTCGACGACGTGTTCCCCCCGCGGCTTCGCGGCGGCGTGCCGCACGCCATCCAGTAGCCCGATCGCGACGAGCTTCGCGCGGATGCCGGACGACAGCCCCGCGAGCCAGCGGGAGAGCGCCGGGTCAACCTGTCCGCCGGTCGCGCCGTGGTACTCCACGAGCCGGACGAGGTTCCGCCCCAACTCGTCGGTCGCACTCTTGGACGTGAAGCC
>JAYUBA010000146.1:0-2534 GCA_043741075.1 Frigoriglobus sp. | reverse complement strand
ACCCCGGCCGGTTACACATCTCAATACTCGGCCGGGGTAAACCCGGCCGCTCGCAAAACATCACCCCCACAGCGCCAGCATTCGCGTGTGGCCGCCGGACGCGCCTTGCACCTTCGGGGCGCCCACGAACACCGTCGCCCCGCTCGGCGGCACCTTCCCCAGGTTCGCCACACACTCCACCGCCCACTTGCCCGCGCCCAGCCACACCTTGTGAACGCCGAAGTCCGTCGCCGCGCCCATGTCGATGGACAGCGTGTCCACCGCGAGGCCCGCGACATCGCGCTCCGTCAGCAGGAACTCCGCCGCGGCCTTCGAGAAGCCGGGGAAGTGCAGCGCGCCGCCCGCGTCCAAGCCCAGGAACGCCTTCGCGTCGCCGGCCCGCGCGTCCCACCCGCTGTTCAGGCACACCGTGCACCCCTTCGGCAAGCGGCCGTGCGCCTTCTCCCACGTCTTCAGGTCGTCGATGCTCACGGCCGCGTCGGTGTCCGTCTTCACCCGCTCGCGGATGTCGATGACCGCCGCGGGCGCGACGAACGACGCCGGGTCGATCTTCTCCGCGGTGATGCCGGTCGCGGAGCAGTGCGACGGCGAGTCGAGGTGCGTGCCGTGGTGCTCGCCGATGTCCCAGCGGTTTGCGTAGAAGCCGTTCTTCGCGAAGGTGCTCTTGTTCGTGATCTCGATCGGCTCGTTCCCCGGCCAGATCGGGAACGTCGGGGAGAGCGTGTGCGTCAGGTCGAGCACGTTGTCGGCGGCGATGATCCGCTTCGCCCCCGGCACGCCCGGTAGAGGTGGGTCGGCTGGTGCGCCGTCGGACGTGCCGCACGAGCCAGCCGCGCACGAGGTACACGCGACCGCACCGGCGACCACGCCCGCGGCGAAGTGGAGGGCGTCGCGGCGGCTCATCCCGGCCAGCGCCGCGGCGATCACCGAAGGGGCACACATGGGAATCTCCGAAGAGGGGAAGCTCGGAACCAGGGTCGTGAGAACCAGGGTCTCACGACCCTGGCTACCGACAGCCGCCCTTCCAGGGCTTCAAGAGTCCATGCATTCTTAGCCCCGGAGGGGCGGCTGTCGGTAGCCGGGGTCGTGAGACCCTGGTTCGCGATGCTAACCGCCCGCGCGCGGCGGAGCAACGCGCCTCGAAACTGTTTGACCGGGCCGCGGCGGGCGGCGTATCATCCGAGGTGGCTCTCTCCGCCGCTTCCGAGGACCGCACCATGTCGTCCGTCACTCGTCTCGCCGGGGCGTTCGCGCTGCTCGCACTCGCCGTCGGGTTCGCCCGCGGCCAGGACGCCGACCCCGTGTACGAGGGGCAGAAGGTGTCGAAGTGGATCGACACCGTGCAGAACGACACGTCCGCCCGCAAGCGCGCGCTGGCGGTGGACGCGCTGGGCAAAATCTGGATCGTTCACAAGCACAAGGACGCGATCCCGAACGTGTGCCGGGCGCTCCGCGTGGACACCAGCGCCGCGGTTCGCGCGCAGGCCGCCCTCGTCCTCGCCGGCCTGCGGGCGGACGACATCGGGCAGGGGTCGAAGGCGCTCGTGGACGCGCTCGGCACCGAGAAGGAGTCGCGCGTCCGCAAGGAGATCATCGCCGCGATGACGAAGTTCCCGGAGGTATGCGCGCTGGGCATCGACCCGCTCGTCGCGGCGCTCAAGGACACCGACCCGGCCGTAAAGGTGGCCGCGGCGGAAGCGATCGCCCTGGCGGGGGCGCAGACCAAGACGATGGCGAAGTCCGCGGCGCCGGGGCTGGAACCGCTGCTCAAAGACCCGGACAAGGCGGTGCGCATGGCCGCGGTGTACGCGCTCGGCCGCATCCAGCCCGAAGGCGCCGCCACCATCGCCGAGACGATGGCCGCGATGCTCGGGACCGAGAAGGACGCGGACATGAAGCGCGAACTGGTCGCGTCCCTCGGCCTGCTCGCGGAGAAGTCCGAGGTGGTGGTGAAGGCGATGGGCGGCGCTCTCTTCGACGCGAACGACGACGTGCGGCGGACCGCGGCGCGGGCGCTGGGCACCTTCGGCCCGGACGCGGCCCCGGTCGCGGACGAATTGCTCAAGGTGGTCGCGACCGACAAGCAGAAGGACGTGCGCGTGGACGCGGTGCGGGCGTTCGGTTCCGCCCTCGGCCCGGTCGGCCTGAAAGCGCGGCTGAAGGACCTGCGCCCGCTGCTGGACCCGGCCAAGCAACCGGACTACGAGGTGCGGCTGGCGCTGGTCGAGGAGATCGGCACGCTGGGGTACGAGCACCTCGGCACCGACCTCACGTCCGCCGTACCTGGGGTGAAGGCCGAGGCGCAGGAGACGATCGGCGCGCTGCGCCTGCGGCTGTCCGACCCGCAACTGAAGGTGCGCGAGGCCGCCGGCATCGCCGTCCGCAAGATCGAGAAGAAGCCGGAACCGAAAAAGGAGCCGGAGAAGAAGGGGCCGTGACGCGCACCGGATCGCACACAGGGCTTCCGCCCTGTGCTACGAAAGCCGGCCCCTCCGGGGCGAAGAGAAGAACCCTTCTTGTTTTCGGTCTTCGCC
>JAYUBA010000145.1:0-2537 GCA_043741075.1 Frigoriglobus sp. | reverse complement strand
CGCTTGCAGCTTCGCGGGACGCGCGTCCCGCGAAGCTGCAAGCGGCGGGAGTTCTCACATGATTCGCGCGCTTCACCCCATCAAGCCGAAGCTCGTGGTGATCGGGAACGGGATGGCCGGCGCGCGCCTCCTCGAAGACGTGCTCGCGCTCGACCCCGCGCTCTTCGACATCACCGTGTTCGGCGACGAGCCGTACGGCAACTACAACCGCATCCTGCTGTCGAACGTGCTCAACGGCACGCAGGACGCGAAGGAGATCTTCCTCAACCCGCTCGCGTGGTACGAGGAAAACGGCATCACGCTGCACGCCGGGACGCGCGTCACCAGCATCGACCGAGAGACCAAGCGCGTCCACGCGGGCGACTTCGCGGTGGACTACGACTACCTCGTCTTCGCGACGGGCAGCAAGCCGTTCATCCCGCCGATTCCGGGCACGCCCCTCCGCGGCGTGTTCGCGTTCCGCACGCTCGACGACTGCCGCAACATCGCCGAACATGCGAAGCAGTGCAAGACCGCGGTCGTCATCGGCGGCGGGTTGCTCGGCCTCGAAGCCGCGAAGGGGCTGATGACGCACAACGTCGAAGTCACCGTGGTCGAGATGGCCCCGTGGCTGATGAGCGTGCAGCTCGACGAGGCGGGCGGAAAGGTGCTCGGCCAGACCATCGCGAAGCTCGGCATCAAGGCGCTCACCGGCACGAGCACGAAGGAGTTGCTCGGCCACATGCACGTCACCGGCGTGAAGTTCGGCGACGGCAGCGAGATCCCCGCGGACATCGTGGTGATCTCCGCCGGCATCCGGCCCAACTCCGAGCTGGCGAAGGAGTGCGGCATCGCCTGTGAGAAGGCGATCGTGGTGGACGATCAGCTCCGCACGAACGACCCGGCCGTCTTCGGCGTCGGCGAGTGCGTCCAGCACAACGGCATGATTTACGGCCTCGTCGCCCCGCTGTGGGAGCAGACGAAGGTGCTGGCGAAGGTGCTGACCGGCGCCGACTCCACCGCGACGTACACCGGCTCGAAGATCGCGACCAAGCTCAAGGTAATGGGCGTCGAACTCGCGAGCATGGGCCGCATCAACGACCTGAAGCCGACGGACGAGGTGGTGCAGTTCAGCGAGCCGGGCCGCGACGTGTACTGGAAGGCGATCGTCCGCGACGGCAAGGTGAGCGCCGCGTGCCTGCTCGGCGACCTCGCCCCGGCCGACGACCTCATGCGGATGTTCCAGGCCGACGCGCCCGCGCCCGAGCGCCGGCTCGAACTCTTCTTCACCGCGGCGTCGGCCAAGAAGGAGGTCTCGCTCGCGGACCTGCCCGATTCGCACCAAATCTGCGACTGCAACGGCGTGTGCAAATCGACCATCGTTGCCGCGATCAAGGCGGGCAAGTGTACGGTCCCCGCGGTCGGAAAGGCGACCCGCGCCGGCACCGGCTGCGGGAGCTGCAAGAAGCTCGTGAAGGGCTTGATCGAAGCCGTCGCGGGCGGCGTGAAGGCCGAGCCGAGCGAGTCGTGGTACGTCGCGGCCGTGCCGCTCGACAAGCCGACGCTGGTGGCGGAAGTGAAGGCGCGCGAACTCAAGAGCGTGTCCGCGGTGCTGCGCGAACTCGGCACCGGCGACGACGAGAAGAGCCGCAACGGGCTGGCGTCGATGCTCAAGGGCATCTGGGGCACCGAGTACATCGACGAGCGGGACTCGCGGTTCGTCAACGACCGCGTCCACGCGAACATTCAGAAGGACGGCACGTTCTCGGTCATCCCGCGCATCTACGGCGGCATCACCACGGCCGACGATCTCATCAAGATCGGGCAAGTCGCGAAGAAGTACGCGGTGCCGATGGTGAAGTTCACCGGCGGCCAGCGGATCGACCTGTTGGGCATCAAGAAGGAAGACCTGCCGGGCGTTTGGGCCGACCTCGGGATGCCGAGCGGCCACGCGTACACGAAGGCGCTGCGCACGGTGAAGACGTGCGTCGGCACCGAGTTCTGCCGGTACGGCACGAACGACAGCACCGGCCTCGGCATCGACCTGGAGAAGCGGTTCCAGGGGTTCGAGTTCCCGGCGAAGGTGAAGCTCGCGGTGAGCGGGTGCCCGCGGAACTGTGCAGAATCGACGGTCAAGGACGTCGGAGTGATCGCCACGGAGGGCGGCGAATGGGAAGTGAGTGTCGGCGGCGCAGCGGGCGCGCACGTCCGCAAGACGGACATCTTGTGCCGCGTGAAGACGAAGGAAGAAGCCCTTCGCGTGATCGGCCGGTTCCTCATCTACTACCGCGACAACGCGAAGTGGCTCGAGCGCACCTACGACTTCGTCCCGCGGCTCGGCATCGAGAACGTGCGCGACATCATCGCGAACGACTCGCTCGGTATCGGGGCGCAGCTCGACGCGGAGGTGGAGAAGACGATGGCGGCGTACGTCGATCCGTGGCTGGAGCGCGACAACCCGGTGTACGCCGGCCAGTTCGACGAGACGAAGCGCGTGCCGCTGCCGCTGCTGTAGGCGAGTGGGGTATTTCGTATTTGCCCTCTCCCCTTGCGGGAGA
>JAYUBA010000144.1:0-2540 GCA_043741075.1 Frigoriglobus sp. | reverse complement strand
AACGACGTAGACGCCGCCGATGCCGAGGCAGAAGCCGCTCGCGATGTTCAAACCCGTCACGAAGTCCTTCGACTTGCGGAACACGCCGTTCTCGTCCGGGTCGTAGCAGATGGTGAGGCGGTCCGCGCCCTTCGGCCCGTGCGGCGGCGGCTCCGGCACCTTGTCGTACACGGTGCGCAGGTACTGATCCTGCTTCACCGGCTTGATGCCCGCGTAGTGCGGGTATTGCAGGTACTGGAGTACCCACAACCGGCCGCGGGCGTCGAAACTCATGCTGACCGGCTGGCGGATCATTGGTTCCGCGGCGACCGTCCGCACGCTGAAGCCTTCCGGCAGCTTGAACCGCTTCACCGCCTCTTCGGGCGTGAGGGCATCGGCGGCGGGCGCGAACGACGCGCAGGCGAGGAGCGCGCAGAGGGAGAGCGGCAGGCGCATAGGTGTGACTCCGTGCGGAGGGCCAGACTGTTGAGGATGCGGGAGCGCGCGGAGAAATGCAAGCGTCGAACGGAACAGACCGGCTCAGGGCACTTTACCACCCGCGATGACTTGCCAGGCGATAAATGGGGCGAGAGTCACAACAGTGGCAATCGATTCGCATGTATCGCGCGTCTTGACGGCGGACGCAAGCGGGCGTAAATTCCGCTCCTCCACTCTTGACGAATGTGAACCTTCGTATAGTATACGAGGTGGCAAGCACGCGGAGGCACGACAATGCGAAACTCGAACTGCGGCTTGTTGTGCAACACTTCGTGCGCGATACCACTGCGCCGCTCCGATCCCCCGAACGGTGCCACCGCCGACGAACTGGCCACCTTGGCCCTCTTGGCCGCCTTGGGCTAAAAAGCTTTGTAAATCGAGGGTTTTCCAAGGCGGCCATGTGGCCATCTTGGGCCGCCTTGGGCGGTATTCTGACACCCGCTGACGTTCCACGTGCAACGGTGCGAGGTCGTGTCCGCCCAGATGCCAAGGCCCACAGCCCCTCTCAAGTTTCCGGTGGACTCTTGCCCGACTCACCCGGTTCCGTCATTCTGCTCTGCATCCCTCCCGTTCGCCTCCGCCTGGACCGCATCACATGAGCCTGCCCGCCGTCACCAATCGCGGTCGCAACCTCGCGCTGCTCGCCGCGCTCCTCGGCTGGATGTTCGACGGCATGGAGATGGGCCTGTTCCCGCTCGTCGGCAAGGACGCGCTCGGCGAATGGCTCCGCGACGCGGCCGACCCGTCGAAGCCCGACAAGGCGCAAGTGGACAAGTGGTTCGGGCTTGTACTCGCGTGCTTCCTCGTCGGTGCCGCGACCGGGGGCGTGCTGTTCGGCTGGCTCGGCGACAAGATCGGCCGCGTCCGCGCCATGACCGTCAGCATCCTTCTGTACTCGGTGTGCAGCGGGCTGTCGGCCGCGTCGCAGTCGCCGGAGCAGCTCGCGGCGCTGCGGTTCCTCGGCGCGCTCGGAATGGGCGGTGAGTGGGCGCTGGGCGTCGCGCTGGTGATGGAACTGTGGCCGGGCGCGTCGCGGGCGCTGATGGCCGGGCTGATCGGCGCGTTCGGGAACCTCGGCTACATGATCTGCGCGGGCATCGCGTTCGGCCTCAGCCCGAACCGCACGGCCCCCGCGGAGATTCAGGCGGTCCTCGCGGGCGTCGGGATGCCCACCGATTGGGCCGCATCCCTCACCGCGAACAACAACTGGCGGCTGCTGATGCTCGTCGGCGCGGTCCCGGCGCTGCTCACGACGGTCATCCGCCTGTTCGTGCCGGAGTCCGAGAAGTGGACCCAGCAGAAGGACGCCGGCCGCGCGGCCTTCTGGTCCGAGCGCGACCTCATCGGCGTTCTGGTCGGAGCCGGCGCCGCGGGCGGGGTGATCGTCCTCTGGGCGGTAAACGACTTGAACTTGGCCGTGCGCCTCGCCGGTTCGCTCGTCGGGCTGGTCGTGGTCGTACTCGGCTACCTGTACCCGGCGCGCGGGTATCTGTCGCGGTGCGGCCTTTCACCCGAAGCGCAGTCGGCCACGCTCCGCCGGATGCTCCTCGCCGCCGGGTTGAGCGGCGTACCGCTGCTCGGCACCTGGGCCGGGCTGATGTGGATGTACCAGTGGGTGGGCGAACTGCCCGGCGGGAAGTCGCCCGACGCGCGGGCGTGGCTCCAGATGTCGTCGGCGCTCGGGGCCGCGATCGGGTGCCTGATCGGCGCGCTGCTGTGCGCCCCGCTCGGCCGCCGCCCGGTGTACGCGGCGCTGTGCGTGCTGTCGATGATCGCGATGGTCGCGTTCTACCAGCAGGGCCGATTGTACGAGAGCGGAAAGCCGCCGTTCGACGCCACGTTCGTGCTGTTCGCGGGTGTGCTGGGGATGATCTCGGCGTCGTTCTACGGGTGGCTGCCGCTGTACCTGCCGGAGTTGTTCCCGACCGCGGTTCGGGCCACCGGGCAGGGCTTCGGGTTCAACTTCGGGCGCATCATCGCCGCGGCCGGCAACCTCCAGATGGCGAACCTGCTGACCGCGTTCGATAAGGACTACTCGCGGGCCTGCGCGCTGGTCGCGGGGG
>JAYUBA010000143.1:0-2544 GCA_043741075.1 Frigoriglobus sp. | reverse complement strand
GTGTCGCACCGGGGCATCGAGGACTCTGCCCCGGCCACCCAGACTCAATCTCTGCGTTGCCCTGGGTGCGGGGAGGTCTTCGCGCCACCCGCGCCGGCCGACGAAGTCGTCCCGACGGCCGGGTGTTCGCCTGGCACACGCAGGGGAGCAGCCCGTCCGGCCTGTCCGCCACGGTGATCGGCGCGAACGGGACGAAGGCGCACTACGAGCACACGACGGTCGCCGCGCAAAGCCTCGCCGACCTCCCCCTCAAGGGGGGAGGTCAAACCCAAGCAGATCGTCTCAGTACCCGGCCTTGTCCTGGCCCGGCAGTGCCGCGTGGAAGTCGCGGGCGATGCGGTCCATGTACTGCGTGAGCAGTTCCTCCACGCGCTGCGGCGTGTCGGCCGCGACCACGAAGCCGATGTGGTGCTTCATCTCCAGCCGGTACACGATCTCCGGATCGGTGAACGCCGACGTGTCCGGCTTCTCCTGCCGCGCGAGCGAAGTCACCACGCCGCCGAACCGCCGCGTCAGCGCGGGAAGTTGGTACGCGCTCGTACCGCGACAGATCTCGAGCTTCGCCCACTCGCTCCACAGGTTCACGCCGGTCGCGTGTTCGACCATCTCCGCGGTGTTCGCGCCGCCCACGCGGGCGCTCGTCTCGATGAAGTACACCTGCCCGTCGGCGTGCGCGCGCATGAACTCGGTGTGCGACGCGCCCCAGCCCAGGCCGAACCCCTCGAGCACCTGCGCGTTGGCGGCCGTCAGCGCCGCGACCTCCGGCCGGTCGCGCGGGAGCGTGCGGGTCGCGTAGATGCCGCCGCCCTGGTACACGTCGAGCAAGGGCCGCCAGTACGCGTTCACCTCCGCGAAGATCACCTGCCCGTTGGCGGTCAACGAATCCACGTGGTACAGGTCGCCCGGCACCATCTGCTCGATGAGCGCGAACGACTGCTCGTCGCCGAGTTCGTCGATGCGCTTCCACACGTCGTCGGCGGTGTGCAGCTTGCGGATGCCGGCCGCGCTGGCCTCCGAGCGCGGCTTGACGAGCCACGGCCCCGGCACGCGGGCCAGGAACGCGCGCACCGCGTCGTGATGGAACAGCGGGCAGAAGTCCGGGATGCGGACGCCGACCTCGCGGGCCTTGGCGCGCATCGCGAGCTTGTCGCGGAACAGGCGGGCTTGAGAGTCGCCGTGCCCGGTGTCGGTCATGCGGAAGTGTTCGCGCAGGTGCGCGCCGACCTCGATGTCGAAGTCGTCGAGCGCGACGATGCGGTCGATCCTGCGCGACCGCATCAGGAACGCGACCGCGTTAATCAGCCCGCGCCGGTCGTGGAAGTTGTTCACCGCGAACACGTCGGCGCACGCGTGCCGCGCCCACTTCTCGTGGAGCGCCGACTCGACGGTGAGCAGGTACACGGTGTGGCCCTCGGCCGCGAGCCGCTCGAGGAACCGGTTGCCTTTGAAGTAGCTGGCGAGCGCGAGAAATGTCATGGCTTCACGTCGAACGTCGTAAAGTCGAACGTCGTAAAGTCGAGACCCTTTGTCCCGACTTTACGACGTAATGACTTTACGACTTTCGACGCCTAGCGGACGCGCTCGTACATCACCGCCCGCTTGCCGCGGGCGACCTCGCGCCACCGGTCGGTCGCGCCGGACAGGTACCGCTCGACGGACGGCTTGTCCTGCTCCGGCGGGTTGGTCATCACGATGGCGCGGTCGAACTTGTACGTCGCGGCCCACTGCTCGAACACGACGCCGAGTTCGTCCGGCGGGCTGCCCATCGTGTCGGCGTAGAACCGGATGTTGTCGTCGCCGTACAGCTCGCACCGGTCGTCCATGAACACCTTGAGCCGCGGCGCGTGGTAGATGAGGTAGCCGCCGAGGTTCGCGTCGTTGAAGATCGGCGTGCCGGGCGGGACGCTCGCCGCGTACGCGGTGACCTCGCGCGTCATGTCGGACGGGATGAAGTCCGGGTCGAGCCGCGCCCACCCGCTCCCGATCACCGGCACCTCGACGCGCGTCACCTGTAGAGCGAACGCCATCGCGATCAACAGTGCCGGCACCGCGAACGCGAGCGCTCCGCTTCGCGTCGCGGCTACGCGAGTGGCATCTTCGGTGTCCCACGCGGTCGAGCCGTCGCCGTGTTTCACGAGGAGGCGGTGCCAGAGCGTGTGCTTCCACAGGTCCGCGAGGGCGACGCCCGCGCACACCGCGAACAGCGGCCCCTGGCGGATGCCCTTGAAGCTCAGCACGAACCACACGAGCGGAATGAGCCAGCTCACCCGCGGCACCTTGGGCAGCGTGCCCGCGAGCATGAAGAGGTAGAACGCGCCGAGCGCGATGACCGTGAGGCCGAGGGGCGAGGTCGGGTCGAGCGGCATGTGCTCGTTCACCACTTCGGGCAGCACCTTCGACGCGACGATGCGCAGCCAGATGCGGATCATCTCCATGCCGTGCGGGTTCACGAACGGCGTCAGCCCGCACGCGGCCACGATGGCGACGAGCAGGGACGCGGTGCGCCAGGAGCGGATGGGCGAAGAACCTACCCCCCCGGCCCCC
>JAYUBA010000142.1:0-2545 GCA_043741075.1 Frigoriglobus sp. | reverse complement strand
GCGCGATCTGCTCCGCCATCGGGCGCGGCGCGGACGGCGTCGCCTTACCCACCTCGCCCTTCACCTTCAGCCACACGAACACCGGACCGCTCCCGCTGAGTGATTCGCCGGCCGCGGCTTCCCATTCGCCCCGCGTGCCGCATTCAAACACGCGGGCGATGCCGGCCCCACGCGCCAGCGCCGCGAAGTCCGTGCGCCCGGCGTTCGGCACCGACTGCCCGCCGGTCACTTCGTACAACCCGTTGTCGATGAGCAGAATGTACAGCGGCACCGCGAACTGCGCCGCGGTGACGAGGCAGCCGAGGTTCATCAATAGCCCGCCGTCGCCGGTGAGGACGACCACGCCGCGGCCGGGTTGCGACAGGCACAAGCCGAGGCCGACCGGCACGCCCTGCCCCATACTCGACGGCAGGTAGTGGAAGTCGAGCGGCGAATCCGAGAGTTGCGGCCAGAGCGCGACCGAACCCATCGTGGTCACGACCACCTGATCGCGGCGGTGCGCGGCCAGCACGTCGAGCGCGTCGCGGTGCGTCATCATGCGCGGTAACCCGTCACTTCCGGGCAGTTAAAGGAGTCAGGCCGTCAGGCCGCCACTTTCTGTGTTGGCGGTCTGACCCCTCTCCGTCGCCGTTAGTGGACAAAAATAGGCTTTGCCCAACGAATGCCCCGCCGCGACCAATCATAAGGACTTACGGCGATTCCAGAGGTCACGGATAAGGACTTACGGAATACTTGGGCAAAGCCACAAAAATATACATTTGTGCCGCGCGGTTTCACTCGGCCCAGAGGATCGCGGACGCCGCGGTGTGCCCCGCAAACGTCGCGAGCGTACCGGCCAGTTCGGTCGCGTCGCCTTCCACTGGGTCGAACCGCGTGTAGGGCAGTTCCCACGCCTGAACCAACTTCTCCGCGAACCGCGGGCAGTTGTCGCCGCTCGTACCGGCCCGCGCGGCTCGCTCGCTCCGCACGCCGACGATCAGCTTCAGCGGAAGTTTCATGTCGTGGGCGGCGTTGCGGATCGCGTCGCCGGCCTCGAAGAACCCGGTGCATTGCACCGCGACCAGCGGTCGCGCGCCGCCGAGCATCAGCCCGATTGCGATGCCGACGGCTTCGCCCTCGCGGCACACCCGCACCGGCGCCAGCCGCGACGCCCGCAGCGCCGGTTCCCAGGTGCCGAGGTGGCTGTCGGGAATCCACACGAGATGCGTAAACCCGGCGGCTTCGAGCGCCGATACGATGTCACTGGGGCCGAGCATGACCTGACTCTCCCTCCTCCGACCCCAGGGCGTTGCCCTGGGCTGAGGAATCGCAGGACTTCAGCCTGCATCCGGTTTTCAGCCCCGTAAGGGGCGAGATTCCTCAGCCCAGGGCAACGCCCTGGGTTCAACGAATAATAGCGATACGCGCGCCGCGTGTAACCGGGTCGAGGAACGAATGGTGAAGTTCGTGGTGCGGGTGCCGGAGAACACCCCGCCGTGGCAGCCGGTGTTCCTGGCCGGCGACGGGCCGGAACTGGGCGACTGGGCAGCCACGGGCGTCCCGCTCGCCCCATGGGACGACGGCACGCACCGCGCATGGCTCGACCTGCCGCCCGGCTTCCGCGGCCGGTTCCTCGTCACGCCCGGTCGGTGGCGCGGGGCCGAAACCGACCCCCGCGGGCACGAACACCCGCCCCGCGAACTGGCCGGCGACGGCCCGGAAACGGTCGAAGTCCACGTCGGCGGGTGGGGCCGCACCAGCGTCCACTACCACCCCGACGCGCCCTCGCGGTTCCTGCCGCACGCGCGGACCGTGTGCGTGTGGCTCCCGCCCGGCTACGGCCTCGAACCGGACCGGCGGTACCCGGTCTTCTACATGCACGACGGCCAGAACCTGTTCGACGCGCACACCGCATTCGCCGGCAACCCGTGGTGGGCGGACGAGGTGGCCGAGCGCGCGGTCCGCGCCGGCCGCATCCCGCCGCTCATCATTGTGGGCGTGGCGAACACGCCGGACCGCCTGGACGAGTACGGCCCGCGGCGGTGCGGGCAGAAGCGCGCCCGCGACCACTCCCGCGACTACGGGCGCTTCCTGGTGGAAGAGGTGAAACCGTTCATCGACGCGACCTACCGCACGCGGCCGGACCCGGAGCACACCGGGGTCGGCGGCTCGTCGATGGGCGGGCTGATCTCGCTTCACCTGTGCAAGTGGTACCCGGCCGTGTTCGCCAAGTGCGCGGCGCTGTCGCCGTCGCTGTGGTGGGACCGCGAGTACTTCCTGCGGAACGTGACGGTGTCGCCGGGGTGGCTGGACCGCTGCCGGGTGTGGCTGGACGTGGGCGAGCGCGAGAGCGGGACGCGCCTGGGTTCGGTCGCGACGATGCGCCGCACGCGGCGGTTGGCTCATCTGTTCACGCGGCACGGGCTGCGCGCCGGGGAGCAGTTTCATTACGTGGAAGTGCCGGGCGGCGAACACAACGAGGCGTCGTGGGGCGGGCGCTTCGACCGGGTGCTGGAGTTTCTGTTCGGGGAAACACCCGGTTCGTAGTGACCCGCTTCAGCGGGTC